>NZ_JBPKJP010000055.1:0-28780 GCF_051217035.1 Lysobacter sp. 1R34A | reverse complement strand
AACGGCACCGGCGGCACCGATCACGGCACCGGCGGCATGGCCCTGCTGTGCGGCGGCGCGGTGCGCGGCGGCCGCATCGGCGGCGATTGGCCCGGGCTGGCGCCGGCGCAACTCAACGAGGGCCGCGACCTGCGCGCGACCAGCGACCTGCGCAGCCTGTTCAAGGGCATCGCGATCGAACACCTCGGGCTGACCGAGAGCGTGCTGGAAAAGCGCGTGTTTCCCGACAGCCGCGGCATTTCGCCGCTGGACGGCTGGCGCCTGGGCTGATCGAGCGCCTCTATCGCGCGGTGGCCGCCGGGCTCGGGACCGGATCGCCGGTCCGCAGCTCGTCGTCGCGAGCGGTTCGAGTGGCCGGAAACCGCCCCGGCCGACGTTGCGCGCCGGCGCCTATAGCGCAGACCGGCGTAGTTAACTGTGACGAAGAAAGGTTTATGATGCCCGTCAGGGGGCCGAGCCGTGGGCGCGGAACTTTTCTGTCGACACCATCCAACACGTAGGGGAAGCGTAATGAACGATATCAGTCAGGACGAGAAGACTTGGGGCATGCTGGCTCATCTGAGCACGCTGGTCGGTTTGATTATTCCCTTCGGCTCCGTCCTCGGCCCGCTGGTCGTTTGGCTGATCAAGAAGGACACCATGCCGTTCGCGGCCGAGCAGGGCAAGGAAGCGCTGAACTTCAACATCACCGTGTTGATCGCTTTCATCGTCAGCGCGATCCTGACCATCGTGCTGATCGGTTTCCTGCTGATGCTGGCCGTCGGCCTGGCCTGGCTGATCCTGACGATCCTGGCCGCACTGGCCGCGAACAAGGGCGAGTCCTACCGTTATCCGATGACGCTGCGCTTGGTCAACTGATCGCGCGCTTCATCGCGGCACGACAAAGGCGGACTTCGGTCCGCCTTTGTTTTGGGCGATGCGTTCCCAGTATTTGAGCTGTCCGCAACGCTTGCGGCGGCGAAACCGGATCAGCGATCGCGCTCGATCGCCATCCGGCCCAGCGCGCGCAGGGCGTGGGCGCGTTCGCCGAACGGTTCCAGCGCGGCGTGCATGACCTGCGCAAGTTCGCCCAGGCGCGCGCGCGAAGCCTCCAGCCCGATCAACGCCGGAAACGTCGATTTGTCCTGCGCGGCGTCCTTGCCCGCGGTCTTGCCGAGGGTCTGGCTGTCGCCTTCGACATCGAGGATGTCGTCGCGCACCTGGAAGGCCAGGCCGAGCGCGCGCGCATAGCGGTCCAGTGCGTCCAGCGAGCCCGGGTCGGCATCGCCGCACAGCGCGCCCATGCGCACCGCGGCGCGGATCAGGGCGCCGGTCTTGAGCGCGTGCACACGCTCCAGCGCGGCCACGTCCAGGCGCACGCCCGAGCCGGTGGCGTCGATGTCGAGGGCCTGGCCGCCGCACATGCCGGCGACGCCGGCGGCTTCGGCCAGGGTGCGCAGCAGGGCGACGCGGATGCGGTCGTGGCTGTCGGTATCGGCGAGCACGGCGAAGGCCAGCGACTGCAGCGCATCGCCGGCGAGAATCGCGGTGGCCTCGTCGAAGGCGACGTGCACGGTCGGTTGGCCGCGGCGCAGTTCGTCGTCGTCCATCGCCGGCAGATCGTCGTGGACCAGCGAGTAGGCGTGGATCAGTTCGACCGCCGTGGCCGGCGCATCGAGCACCGACGGCGCGACCTCGAACAAGGCGCCGCTGGCATGGACCAGCAACGGACGCATGCGCTTGCCGCCGAGCAGCACCGCGTGGCGCATCGCCATGTGCAGCAGGCGCGGTTCGTCGTCGGGCGAAGGCAGCGCGCGGGTCAGCGCCGCGTCGGCGCGTGCGCGCCAATCGCGCAAGCTGCCGTCAAGCATCGGCGTCGTTGCCGGGATGGCCCGAGGGGTTGGCGGAGGCGAAGGGTTCGGCGCTGGCCGGGTCCTGCGGGTCGGTCAGCAGCCGCACGCGCAGCTCCGCCTGTTCCAGCGCGGTCTGGCAACGCCGGTACAGGCCGACGCCGCGTTCGTACGCGGCCAGCGAATCTTCCAGACTCATCTCGCCGTGTTCCATCTTGTCGACGAGTTGCTCGAGGGCGTCGAGCGACTGTTCGAAATCGGCGACGGGCGAGGCTTCAGTAGAGGGTTTGCGAGGCATGGGAGAAGTGTGCGGCGGGGGAGGGGCAGGGTCAATGCAGCGGCGCACGCGCGGGCTGCGCCAGGCTGTCGCAGGGTGCGGCGCCAAGCGGCCCCGGGCCGCGGTTCAAGCCCAGACCAGGCGCGCGCCGCGTTCGCGCAGCCAGGCGTCCATGCGCGCCGACAGCAGCAGGTCGCCGGCCGCCAGCAGTTCGCCGTCGGCGCTCGACAGCAACGGCAGGCGGCGGCGCTCCCACGGTGGTACGCCGAGGTCCTGCAACGCCTGCTTGAGCGCATGGCGATGGCTGCGCCCCGGCAGGGCGATGCGCTCGCCGCCGCGGCGGCCGTGTGCGAGGCAAGGCGCCTCGAACCGGTCGGCGCCGTGCAGGCGCCATTCGCCGCCATCGGGCAACGCCAGCGCGGCGCGGCCGTCCCATTCGGCCTGCCAGTCGCCGGCCAGGGCCGGTCGCTGGCGCTCGGCATGCAGCAGATCGCGCCAGGCGCGCACTACCGCACCGTGCCAGACGAATTCGGCTTCGGCATCGGCGCGCGCATCGAGCAATCGCGCTTCGACCTGGGCCACGCCCTCGGCCGCCAGCGGCGGCAGGCCGAGCGTGGCGACCCAACGCCGCAGCACTCGTGCGCGGCGCGCACTCGGCAACGCGCGCAGGCCCGAGCGCGACAGCGCCTGCGGGTCGAGGCTGCGCACCTCGGCCAGGGCGAGCGCGTCCTCGTTGTCGAGCAGTTCGGCGGCCTGCGCGTTCAAGCGGGCGGATGCGGCGAAGGCAGCATCGGCGTGCGGCCAGCGTTCGCGCAGCACCGGCAACACGCGGTGGCGCAGGAAATTGCGGTCGTAATGGTGTTCGTCGTTGCTGGGGTCGTCGATCCACTGCAGCCCTTGCGCCGAGGCGTAAGCTTGCAAGGCCGCGCGCGGCAGATCCAGCAAGGGCCGCCACAGGCGGCCGCGGCCGCAATCGCGCCAGGCGCGCATCGCCGCCAGTCCGTCCGGCCCGGACCTGCGCAACAGCCGTAGCAGCACGGTCTCGGCCTGGTCGTCGCGATGATGAGCGAGCAGCAGAGTCTCGCCGTCGCCCAGGCCGGCCGCGAACGCGGCGTGGCGGGCGCGCCGGGCCGCGGCTTCCGGGCCGTCGCCCGCGGCCGCAACCGATACCCGCGAAACGCTGAATTCCAGGCCGAGCCGGGCGCAGGTTTCGGCGCAATGCGCCGCCCAGGCGTCGGCCTGCGGATGCAGCCCGTGATGCACGTGCCAGGCGCGCAGCCCCTGCGCCCGGGCCTGCGCCGAAGCGGCCAAAGCGTGCAGCAGCGCGGTCGAATCCAGGCCGCCGCTGTAGCCCACGCACAGCGGCGTCGGCGGCAATGCGCCCAGGGCGGCGGTGATCGTATCGGCGGCGGCGGAGGGCATCGCGGCATGGTGCCATGGCCGCGGGACGCAGCAACCCATCGATGATGCTGCGCTCGCCGGCGCGGGGGATTACCGTCGTTTCTCCACATCCATGGCAGGCAAATCACCGTGTCCCGGCTTTTCGCTCCGCTGTCGCAACGATCGCTGAACTTGCGCAATCGTCTCGTCGTATCGCCGATGTGCCAGTACTCGGCCGTCGACGGCTTGCCCAACAACTGGCATCTGGTTCATCTGGGCAGCCGGGCGGTCGGCGGCGCCGGCCTGGTCCTGACCGAGGCCTGCGCGGTGTCGCCGGAAGGCCGCATTTCCGCGGCCGACACCGGGCTGTGGAACGCCTCGCAAGCCGAGGCCTGGCACCGCGTCACCTGTTTTCTGCGTTCGCGCGAGGCGATCGTCGGCGCGCAACTCAGCCATGCCGGGCGCAAGGCCAGCGTCGAGGCGCCCTGGCTCGGCGGCCACGCAGTGCCGGCCGACGCCGGCGGCTGGACGCCGGTGGCGCCGTCCCCGTTGCCGTTCCGCGAGGACTCGAGCGAACCGCGCGAATTGCAGCCGATCGAGATCCGCACCGTCGTCGACGATTTCGCCGCGGCGGCGCAGCGCGCATTGGATGCGTGTTTCCAGTTGGTCGAAATCCACGCCGCGCATGGCTATCTGCTGCATCAGTTCCTGTCGCCGCTGTCGAACCGGCGCGAGGATCGCTACGGCGGCAGCTTCGACAACCGCATCCGCCTGCTGCGCGAAGTGCTGGCGGCGGTGCGAGACGTCTGGCCGGAGCGCTTGCCGCTGTGGTTGCGCATTTCCGCGACCGACTGGACCGAGGGCGGCTGGGACATCGAGCAGAGCGTCGAGCTGGCGCGCATCGTCAAGGAACTCGGCGTCGACCTGATCGACGTGTCGAGCGGTGGCCTGGTGCCGCATGCGCGGATTCCGAACGAACCCGGTTACCAGGTGCCGTTCTCGGCGCGCATCCGGCGCGAGACCGGCATCGCCACGGGCGCGGTCGGCCTGATCACCGAGGCGGCACAGGCCGAGCGCATCGTCGCCGACGGCGAGGCCGACGTGGTGCTGCTGGCGAGGCAGCTGCTGCGCGACCCGTATTTTCCGCATCGCGCCGCGCGCGAACTCGGCGCGACCACGCACGTGCCGGAGCAATATCAGCGGGCCTGGTGAGACCGGCGCCGCCGAAATTTGCGTCGATGAGTCCGTGTCGTTGAAGGCTGCGTTGACCCGGCAGCGTCGGTGAAGGCCGCGATGACGCTTCGCGGCTCCGGCGTCAATGCGTCTTGCAGGCGATGGGTTTGAGGCGGCTCAAGGGCCGCATGGGATCGCCTTCGACCGCAGCCAGATCGGACTTGGCGAGAGCGGCGACGAAATGCGCGCGAAAGTCGGTCGCATCGCAATAAGGGTCGATATAACCAGGCGCGAATTTCATGGTCAAAAGCGCCACGGTCTCCAACTGGCTCAACCGTTCCGCCGGCGCGCCGAAATAGGCGTGCGCAGCTTCGTCCAGGCCGGTGGTGCCGCGCCCGTAATCGGCGTGTTCGAGCACCATGTCGAGCATGCGCGTCGCCGGCCATTCGCGGCTGAGCTTTATGAACAACGCGGTGTCCTTAAAGTACCAATCGTACGAGTGCCGCCGCAGTGCCTCAGCATTCGAACCCGCGTTGCTGTCATGGACGATAGGTGACGATGGCGGCTTTGCCTGTCGTTCGATCAGGTCGCCTGTGTAATTGGAAGCAATTTCGAGTACCCGCACGTCGGCCGGGTCTTGAAGTTCCTCGCTCGGGTTAAGCAAGTAACGCGCCCCGAACGCCAGACCGGTGAGCGGGTAGGTGATGGCGTTGAATTTACGTACCGAGATTTCACCGTGGCCGCCGAACTGCTTCCACAGCAGGACTCTGGTGGCGTCAGGATATTGCCGGCTGGGGCCGGGCAGCGGTTCGGGCAAGCCGCGCGCGCCGTACCAATAGAGGCCTTGCAGCAACAGGCATAGCGCGGCGATCAAGGCGAACGCGCTGCCGAGCAGCCATTTGAGCAGGACGTCCATGTCCGCGGTTCCGTGCGGAGCGGCCCTCAGGCCGCTTCGTACGCGCCGTAGCCGCGCAGGCGCTCGTAACGGCGCTGCAGCAGGTCTTCGATCGGCAGGGGCTCGAGCGCGTCGAGCTCGTTGAGCAACACCGCCTTCAGGCGGGTGGCCATCTGCTTGGGATTGCGGTGGGCGCCGCCGATCGGCTCGCGCACGATCTTGTCGATCAGGCCCAGCTCGTACAGGCGCTTGGCGGTCAGGCCGAGCTGCTCGGCCGCGTCCTTGGCCTTCTCGGCGGTCTTCCACAGGATCGAGGCGCAACCTTCCGGGGTGATCACCGAGTAGGTGCTGTATTCGAGCATCAGGGTGCGGTCGCCCACGCCGATCGCGAGCGCGCCGCCGGAGCCGCCTTCGCCGATCACGGTGCAGATCACCGGGATCTTGAGTTCGGCCATTTCCAGCAGGTTGCGCGCGATCGCTTCGGACTGGCCGCGCTCTTCGGCATCGATGCCGGGCCAGGCGCCGGCGGTGTCGATGAAGGTCAGCAAAGGCAGGCGGAAACGCTCGGCCAGCTTCATCAGGCGCAGCGCCTTGCGGTAGCCCTCCGGACGCGGCATGCCGAAATTGCGCTTGATCTTGCTCTTGGTGTCGCGGCCCTTCTGGTGGCCGATGATGACCACGCTGCGGCCGGCGATGCGGCCGAGGCCGCCGACGATCGCGGTGTCGTTGGCGAAGGCGCGGTCGCCGGCCAGTTCCTGGAACTCGTCGCACATCACCCGGATGTAGTCGAGGGTGTAGGGGCGGGCCGGGTGCCGGGCCAGCTGCGAGATCTGCCAGGAGCTCAGGTCGCGGAAGATCTGCGCGGTACGCAGGCGCAGCTTGTCCTGCAGGGTGTGGATTTCGGCGTCGATGTCGACGGCCGGGCCGCTGCTGGCGTGGCGCAGTTCCTGGATCTTGGCTTCCAGGTCGGCGATGGGCTGCTCGAAGTCGAGGTAATTCGGATTCATGCTCGGGCCGTTGGCCGGGTTGAGGCACAGTCTAGCCCACGGTGGGGGACCGTACCGAGAGGCATGGGGCGGGCGGGTTGGGGCGGTAACCAGTGGACAGGAACGAGTAACGAGTGTTCGGGCTTGGGGTCTCGACTCGTTACTCGTTTCTCAACACTCGTTCCTATCCACCCATTCCTAGCTCTGAGCCCACGGCTTCGACAAGGTCAGCTTGACCGCCTTCACGCCGGGCTGCGCCCGCAGGATGCCGACCAGGTCGGCGTCCACGCGCACCGACTGGGCGCCGTTGAGGTCGAGCATACCGGCCGCGCCGTCGCGCAGCAGGTCCAGGCGGATCGGGGTCGGGCCGGGTCGCTGCTTGGCGAGCAGGGCGTCGACGCGCTGCCAGGTGCCGGGCACGCGCAGGTCCAGGCGCATCGACAGGCGCTGGGCATGGCGCGAACACACCTGCGCGTAGTCCCAGCAGCGCGCCGCGCGCAGGGCGAAGCCGCCGCTGAAGGCGTCCTCGCGCAGACCGCCCTGGACCACCAGCAGGCGGTCGCGAGCGAGCATCGAGGCGAATTCGCTGTAGGTTTCGGCGAAGAACGCGCACTCCAGGCGGCCGCGGCCGTCCTCGATCTGGACGAACATCTGGCTGTCGCCCTTTTTGCGCAAGCCGACCACCTGGCCGGCGACGATCACTTCCAGTTCCGGGCGCCAGCCGCTGCGCGCGCTCTCGGGGCGTTTTTCCCAGATGCCTTCGAGTTCGCCCAGGTCGGTGCCGACCAGGCTGCGCAACTCGTCGCGATAGGGGTCGAAGGGATGGCCGCTGAGGTAATGGCCGAGGGTTTCGCGCTCGCCGTGCAGGATCTGCGCGAGCGGCCATTCGTCGGCCTGCGGCAGGTCGAGGTGCAGCGCCGGCGCGGCCGCCTCGAAACCGCCGAACAGCGAGACCTGGCCGGCGGCGCGTTCCTTGGCGAGCTGGTCGGTGGCCTTGAGCACTTCCGGCAACTGCAGCATCAAGGTGGCGCGGTTGCGGCCCAGCCCGTCGAGCGCGCCGGCATGTGCCAGCGCTTCGAGCGCGCGGCGGTTAAGCTTGCCGGTGTCGACGCGCTTGCAGAAATCCAGCAGGTCGTCGAACGGGCCGGCGCGGCGCGCCTCGACGATCGCTTCGCAGACGCCGCGGCCGACGCCCTTCACCGCGCCGAGGCCGTAGCGGATCGTATTGGCGTCGATCGCCTCGAACATGTAGTCCGATTCGTTGACGTGCGGCGGCAGCACGGTCAGGCCCATGACCCGCGCTTCGTCGAGGAAGTTGACCACCTTGTCGGTGTTGTCCATGTCCGACGAGCAGGTCGCGGACATGAATTCGGCGGGGTAATGGCGCTTGAGCCAGGCGGTCTGGTAGGCGACCAGCGCGTACGCGGCCGAGTGCGACTTGTTGAAGCCGTACTCGGCGAACTTCTCCATCAAGTCGAAGATCGGGCTGGCCTGCTTGGCCGGGATGTTGCGCTCGGCGCAGCCGGCCTCGAACTTGGCGCGTTCCTTCGCCATTTCTTCGGGCTTTTTCTTGCCCATCGCGCGGCGCAGCATGTCGGCGCCGCCGAGCGAATAACCGGCCAGGACCTGGGCGATCTGCATCACCTGTTCCTGGTACACGATGACGCCGTAGGTCGGCCCCAGCACCGGTTCCAGGCTGTCGTGCGGGTAGGTGACCTCGGCGTTGCCGTGTTTGCGGTCGACCCAGTCCTTGTCCATCCCCGAGCCCAGCGGGCCGGGACGGAACAAAGCGGCGAGCGCGATGATGTCCTCGAAGGTGTCGGGCCGGGCGCGCTTGAGCAGCTCGCGCATGCCGCGCGATTCGAACTGGAACACCGCGACCGTGTCGCCGCGCGCGAACAGATCGTAGGTGGCCTGGTCGGTCAGCTCGAGCGCGGTGATGTCGAGCGGTTCCAGGCCTTCGCGGGCGCGGCGCTTGTTAATCGCGCGCACCGCCCAATCGATGATCGTCAGCGTGCGCAGGCCGAGGAAGTCGAACTTGACCAGGCCGACGGCTTCGACGTCGTCCTTGTCGAACTGGGTCACCGGGCTCTTGCCGCGGCCCTCGCCGTCGTGTTCGGCGAACAGCGGGCAGAAATCCGACAGCGGGCTCGGCGCGATCACCACGCCGCCGGCGTGCTTGCCGGCGTTGCGGGTCAGGTCTTCGAGCTCGCGCGCCAGGTCGAGCAGGTCGCGCACGTCGTCTTCGCTGCGGTAGCGCGCGATCAGTTCGCTGGAGGCGAGCTCCGGATTCTTGATCGCCGCTTCCGACTCGCCCAGGGCGTCGTCGAGGGAAACGCCCAGGGTGTTCGGGATCAGCTTGGCGATGCCGTCGACGAAACCGTAGGGATGGCCGAGCACGCGGCCGGCGTCGCGCACCACCGCCTTCGCCGCCATGGTGCCGTAGGTGATGATCTGGCTGACCCGGTCGCGGCCGTACTTCTGCGCGACGTAGTCGATGACCTCGTCGCGCCGGTCCATGCAGAAGTCGATGTCGAAGTCGGGCATCGACACGCGTTCGGGATTGAGGAACCGCTCGAACAGCAGGTCGTAGGGCAGCGGGTCGAGATCGGTGATGCCGAGCGCCCAGGCGACCAGCGAGCCGGCACCGGAACCGCGGCCGGGGCCGACCGGGATTTCATGGTCCTTGGCCCAGTTGATGAAGTCCGCGACGATCAGGAAGTAGCCGGGGAACCCCATCTTGATGATGACGTCCAGCTCGATTTCCAGGCGTTCGTCGTAGACCTCGCGGGTCTTGCCCGGCGCCAGCGGGTTTTTTTCCAGGCGTTTGACCAGGCCCTCGCGCGATTGCGCGCGCAGCCAGGATTCGATGGTGTGTTCGGGCGGTACCGGGAAATCCGGCAGCGCGTATTCGCCGAGCTTGAGCTCGACGTTGCAGCGCATCGCCAGCGCCAGTGCGTTGTCGACCGCATCGGGCACGTCGGCGAACAGCTCGCGCATTTCCTCGCTGGACTTGAGGTACTGCTCGGCGCTGTAGTCGCGCGGGCGCTTGGGATCGTCGAGCACCCGGCCGGAGGCGATGCACACGCGCGCCTCGTGCGCCTCGTAGCCTTCGCGGTCGAGGAAGCGCGCGTCGTTGCTGGCGATCAGCGGCAGGCCGCGCTTGCTCGCCGCCTGCATGGCAAAGGCGTTGAAGGCTTCTTCGCCGTCGCGCTGGGTGCGGGTCAGTTCAAGATGCAGGCGGTCGCCGAACACGCCTTGCCAATCGACCAGCCAGGCATGGGCGAGCTCGACCCGGCTGCCGGCGGCGAGGCGGCCGGCCAGGCTATGCCGGCCGGCAAGCGCGAACAGGCCCTCGTTGTCTTCGCGCAGCCACTCCGGGCGCAGCACCACGCCCTCGGTGCGGTGGCCTTCCATCCAGGCGCGGCTGAGCAGGCGCGACAGGGTCAGGTAGCCGCCGCGGTCGCGGCACAGCAGGGTCAGGCGCGAGGCGGTCTCGTTGCCGTCGGCCAGGCCGACATCGGCGCCGATGATCGGCTTGATGCCGGCGCCCTCGCAGGCCTTGTAGAACTTGACCGTGGCGAAGAGGTTGTCGATATCGGTCAGCGCGACGGCCGGCTGGCCGAGCGCGACGCAGCGTTTGACCAGTTCGCCGATGCGGATCGTCGAATCGGCGAGCGAGTATTCGCTGTGCAGGTGAAGATGAACGAATGGAGCGGACATGCGTACCGTTTCTGCGGCCGTACCGGGGGATTCAAGCCGTGGGACGGCAAGCGGATTGCGTGCCGACCAGCAGGGTATCAGCCCGGCGGCCGGCGGCAAGCCTTGACAGGCTTGCCCGGCCGCGCAGCGGGCGATCTCGCCGGGTTGCGACAAGGCGCCTGCGGACCGACGGGCGGATGCGTCCCGCCGTGTTCACGCCGCAGCCACCGCCGAACAACGCACGGCTCGGCGCCGACCGCACGCCGGTGCCGCCGCCGGGCAGCGGCGGGACCGGACGGCGTTCAGGCGACCCGGAACACCGGCTCGGGCGAACGCCCGTTGGCGTAGTGGCTGTCGTTGACCCGGGCGTGGTGCTGCAACAGCGACAACTCGGCGATGCGATCGCGCACCCAGGCCGCGCGCTGTTCGGCGGCGTCGCCGCCCGGATGCTCGGCCTGCCGGTACACGCAGAAATCCCGGTAGTCCCCGGCCTCGGCGGCGAACGCCGGCCAGGCCAGCTCGATCAGCAGCACATCGTCGAGCAGGCCGAGCAGCGGCATCTTGTCCGGGATCAGGTCCTGGTCGTCGTCGATGTAGGCGAACAACTTGGCTAGCCGCGCCCGCATCGCCGCGTCGCTGTCCCAGGCCGGGTCGGCGGCCATCGCGCGCAGGTCCTGCAGGCTCTGCATGCGCTCGTCGACGACGCGGCGGGCCTCGTCCGCCGGCAGGGCCGCCAGCCAGCCCGCCAGGCGCTGCAGGCGCGCGGCGTCGACGCGCGCGGCATCGGGGTGCAGTTCGTGCACCAGGGCATCGAAAGCGGCGATCGCGGCGGGCGCGATCGCCATGGCCGGCTCGTACCCGGCGCGGTTGCGCGGCAGGGCGCTGTCGCGCTCGAACGGCAGCGGCTCGGAAGTCGGAGTGGGATGAGGCATGCGCACGAAACACCTCGCGTCCGGCCGGATTAGAAGGCGGGATGCGCGCCGCGGGCCGGAGGCGACGCGAACCTGGGGAGTTGCGTATGGACTCTGCGCCTGACGGCAGTGTGAGCGCGCCGGTATGAAGTCGTTGTGACCTGTGGCACGGGATCCGCGTTCAGCCGACCGGCGGTCGCGGCGGCGGGAACTTCGGCGGTGCCGTCGATTTTCGGCGGGGCCGTTGCTTCAGGGGTAGGAGCGGCGCGAGCCGCGACCGTGTTTTTAACGGTTGCGGCGTTGTTCTCGGAGATGCGGGAACGTCTCGGCGTAGTTGTTTTTTGCGATGCACGGCGTTTCTCACATTGCATGAGGTTGCGGTGCGGCGTGCGGTTGCGCGGTCGCGGCTCGCGCCGCTCCTACCCAAGAGCAGCGACATCGTTGTTTTGCTGTTGCCGTTGCGGTTGCTGTGCGCTGCCTGGCACTCGCGAAGGCAAAGGAAGACCCGAAGGGCGGCCCGCAGGGATGCGGGCCGTTTTTCATCGGGACAGGGAGGTCCCGTATGAAAAATCCCCGCGGATGCGTCGAACGCGCGGGCCTGTGACCCAAAGAGAAGCATTTTTCTTTGGTTACCTTTCTTTTGTTGCTTTAGACAAAAGAAAGTAACCCGCCGCTTTAGTGGCGGAAGCTTTGGGTTTGATCTTGATATTGATCCAAAGAAACGCCGTCAGACCGTCACGGCGATGTCGCGGCTTGCGCCGCTTCTTGCCCCTGGCGGAAGCACGGCGCTTCGACGGGTGACGACGGCCTTGTTATTCATACGCGTCCTGCGGCCGCGACTTACGTCGCTCCTACAGGGGCAGGATTCGCAGCGTTGCGAGGACTCGCCTTTGCAGGAGCGGCGCAAGCCGCGACACGAAACTTCGCGAGCGTCGTCGCTACGCCGCCGCTCGCACGATCCGCACGCCAGAGTCGACTGCGACCTCGCCCACGTCAAAGCGCGTCCGGCGAACGAGGTCAATCCGCCAACACCGGCTCCACGCAGCCGTCGTAATAGATCAACTGCCCCAGCAGCGGGAAATCGGCCTGCGAAAAAAACCGTAGACGGCCGTCGTCGTCTTGCGCTTCCCAGGACTCGATGCGCGGGCCGAGCGCACGCGGCATCGGCAGCGGGCCGAACGCCCAGCCGGCGAAATCCCAGTGCAATCGCCCCGCATCCGCACGCAGGGCGAAACGGAAGCGGAACGCACCGAATCGTTCGGCCAGGTACCGGCCGTCGGGGCTCGGCGCGAACGACGAGGAGAAATCGCGTTCGCCGAAGCGGCGGTGCCAGTGTTCGCGGCCGCCACGTTCTTCGATGCGCAGCGACACACGCACCCGCTCGCCCGGCACCGGGAAACCGAACCACCAGCGCACCAGCCGCGCGAGCGGATGGCCGGCGCCGCGCACCACGGCTTCGCCGCGGTAATGGGCCGGGCCGCGTTGGTGGAAGTCGCGCACCGCCGGGGCCAGGCCGGCGCGGGCGCGGTCGCTGAGCAGGCGCGCGAATACCGGCGGCGTCGCGGGGTTCGCGCTCGCGCCCGGGGCGTTCAAAACAGCGGCAGGTTTTCGTAGGCGCTGCGCACCGGCGCGAAACTGCGGCGGTGGTGCGGGCAGGGCCCGTGCGCGCTCAGGGCGGCCAGGTGGGCGGCGGTCGAATAGCCCTTGTGCTGGTCGAAACCGTATTGCGGGTAGCGCTCGTGCAGGCTGCGCATCATCCGGTCGCGCGCGACCTTGGCCAGGATCGAGGCGGCCATGATCGCCGGCTCGGTAGCGTCGCCGCCGATCAGCGCCTCGCCGCGGCAGGGCAGGCCCTGCGGCAGGTGGTTGCCGTCGATGCGGACGAGGTCGGCGACCGGCGCCAGGCCGAGCACCGCGCGGCGCATGCCGGTCATGGTGGCCTGGAAGATGTTGATCCGGTCGATTTCTTCGACCTCGATGAACTCGATGCGCCAGGCCACGGCACGCTCGAGGATCAGCGGGTACAAGGCCTCGCGGCGGGCCTCGCTGAGCTTCTTGGAATCGTCCAGGCCATCGATGCGGCGGCGCGGGTTGAGGATCACCGCGGCCACCGAGACCGGCCCGGCCAGGGGGCCGCGGCCGGCTTCGTCGACCCCGGCGATCAACCGCGGCTTGGCCCGCGCGCGCGCCGGTTCCGCCGCGACGATGGCGGTGTCGGCGAGCTCCAGCGATTCGGCGGTCACGGCGTTACTCATGCCGGCGCATTCTCGCCGATCAGCTCGAGCACCGCATCGGCCGCGCGCGCCGAGGCGTCGCGCTTGAGTTCCAGGTGGATGCGCTGGAACTTCGGCAGCAGGGCGGTGGCGGCCCGCGGGTCGCGCAGCCAGCGCAGGCAGGCGCCGGCCAGATTCTCCGGGGTGCAGTCGTGCTGCATCAGCTCGGGCACGACCGCTTCGCCGGCCAATACGTTGGGCAGGGCGTAATGGTCGACCTTGAGCATGCCCAGGCGCTTGACCAGCGCATAGGTCAGCGGCGCGACCTTGTAGCCGACCACCATCGGCCGCTTGGCCAGCATCGCCTCCAGGGTGGCGGTGCCGGAGGCGAGCAGGACCGCGTCGCTGGCGACCATGACCGTGCGCGCGCCGCGGTCGACGATGCGCAGGGCGCGGCGCAGGCGCTCGCCGTCCGGATGGGCGGCGAGGATGCGCTCGAAGGCGGCGCGCGAGGGCGCGTTGGCCATCGGCGCGACGATGCTCAGGCGCGGCTCGGCGGCCAGCACCAGCGCGGCGGCGCCGAGGAAATCGCCGGCCAGACGTTCGATCTCGCCGACTCGCGAACCCGGCAGCATCGCCAGCACCGGCGCCTCGTCGTCGAGACCGAGGTTCATGCGCGCCTCGTCCCGGTCGGGGTGGATGGGCATCTCGTCGGCGAGCGGGTGGCCGACGAAGCGCGCGTTGACCTCGTGTCTGGCGTAGATCGGCGGCTCCATCGGGAACAGGCACAGCACCCGGTCGGCGCTGCGGCCGATCTTCTCGGCGCGCTTCTCGCGCCAGGCCCAGACCGAGGGGCTGACGTAGTGCACGGTGCGCACGCCGCGTTGCTTGAGCCAGCGCTCGACGCCGAGGTTGAAGTCGGGCGCGTCGATGCCGACGAAGGCGTCGGGCTTCCAGTCGAGGATGCGCTGGCGCACGTCGCGGCGCAGGCGCAGCAGGCGCGGCAGATGCTTGAGCACCTCCGACAAGCCCATCACCGCCAATTCGTTGGCGTCGAACCAGGTGTCCATGCCGGCCGCGCGCATCTGCTCGCCGCCGATGCCGACGAACTCGGCGCCGGGATGGCGGCGCTTGAGCTCCCCGATCAGCCCGGCGCCGAGCAGGTCGCCGGAGGCTTCGCCGGCGATCAGGGCGAAACGCGGCGGCGGCGGGGGCGGGGCGGGGAAGATTTCGTCGATCGGAGCGGGGGCGGGCGCGGCGGCATTCATCGGGGGAGAAGGCGCTCTTGGGAGTGACGTTCCTGGAAGTGACGCTCCAGTTCGAGCCGGTACTGGGTTCGATCGAACACGAACCGCAGCGGAGCGGCGGGAGAGAACGAGGACTGCGCCGCATTCTCTTCCTGAACATTCTCTCCCGAATCCGGCCCGGACATGGGGCCATCATCGTCCTCCCGGGTCACTTGCCGCCAAACGACGTGATCGCCATCAAGTTCCAGGGTGCAAGAGATCACCCCGCAGTAGTCGCTGCCGCAGTGGCAGCGATAGAGCACCAACCGGCCCGAGCCGAGCTGGTTGTGCGCCGGCTGCAGGCCGAGGAACACGGCGCGGCCGCGTTCGGCCAGTGCCGGCGGCAGGGCGGGATCCAGGTCGGTCTCGCTGTTGCTCAGATCGCGCGGCAGGCCGAGCCAGTGCGCGAGCGGACGCTCGTCGATGAAGATCTCGGCGACTTCGGCCTGGCGCGGCGCACCGTCGATGTCGCAGGCGACGACAGTGCGACCGATGCGCAGGCGCTGGACCTTCGCGGCCATTGCGGCGTCTCAGCGCAGCAGCGGGCGGTCGCCGTTGCCGATGAAGTCCAGCAGCGCGCGCACGTCGGCGCTGGTCTCGGCGATCTCGTCGAGCTTGCCGCGCGCTTCCTCGAGCGAGGCGCCGGACACGTACAGGGCGCGGTAGGCGCGCTTGATCGCGCCGATGCGCTCGGCGTCGAAGCCGCGGCGCTTGAGCCCTTCGCTGTTGATGCCGCGCGGGCGGCCGTAGCCGTCCTGGGCGACCATCACGAACGGCGGCACGTCGCCGTTGACCAGCGCGCCCATGCCGATGAAGGCGTGCGCGCCGATCCGGCAGAACTGATGCACGCCGGCGAAGCCGCTCATGATCACCTGGTCTTCGACGGTGACGTGGCCGGCCAGGGTCGAGTTGTTGGAGAACACGCACTGGTTGCCGATGCGGCAGTCGTGGGCGACGTGGGTATAGGCCAGCAGCCAGTTGCCGTCGCCGATGCGGGTGATGCCGCCGCCGTTGCCGGTGCCGCGATTGACGGTGACGAACTCGCGGAACACGTTGTCGTCGCCGATGACCAGCTCGGTGCGCTCGCCGGCGAACTTTTTGTCCTGCGGATCGCCGCCGATCGCGCACTGGGCGTAGAAGCGGTTGCCCCGGCCGATCCGGGTCGGGCCATGGACCACGCAGTGCGGGCCGAACACGGTGCCGTCGCCGACTTCGACGTCGGCGCCGATGTAGCAGAACGGGCCGACCACGACACCGTCGCCGAGCCGGGCGCCGGCCTCGACGAAGGCGGTGGGGTGGATCGTGTGGTTGGTGGCGCTCATCGCGTCACTCCTTGACCTCGGCGCAAAGGATCTCCGCGCACGCGGCCTGCTGGCCGTCGACGCGGGCGATGCCGGTGTACATCGCCATGTTGCGGATAGTGCGCTTGAGAGTCACCTCGAGCTCGAGCTTGTCGCCCGGCGAGACCATGCGCGAGAACCGCGCGCCGTCGATCTTGACCAGGTAGAACAGCCGGCCTTCGGCTTCGCCGCCGTGCGACAGCTGGGTCAGGATGCCGCCCACCTGGGCCAGGGCTTCGATCACGAGCACGCCCGGCATCACCGGGTTGTTGGGGAAATGACCGTTGAAGAAGGGCTCGTTGCAACTCACGTTCTTGTAGGCGAGCACGCGCTTGTGCGCCTCGAACTCGACCACGCGGTCGACCAGCAGGAACGGGTATCGGTGCGGCAGCAGTTTCTGGATCGCCGTCACGTCGAGCGGGAGTTGCAGGGTCTGGCTCATCTTCTTGGTTCGTCCGTTATGCGCGTCCTGCGCGTTGAATCCGCGGTTCCGGTGCGGCCCCATCGTTGATTGGCTGGCTGCGGTGCAGCCCGTCACATTGTCCCGCAGTTTTCCCTGGGGGTGGAGCGGCGCCGTATGGTGGCACCGCGGACGGGGCCGGCCGGACTCAGCCGTCCTCGCGGCCGCGCGGGGTGCGCCGCGCGATCGCGTCGAGCTGTTTGAAGCGCGCAGCGTTCTTGCGCCAGCTGCGGTTGTCCATCAGCGGGGTCCCCGAGGAGTACTCGCCGGGTTCGCGGATCGAACTGGTGACCAGGCTCATCGCGGTGATCACGACCTTGTCGCAGACCTCCAGGTGGCCGAGCACGCCGGCGCCGCCGCCGATCAGGCAGTAGCGGCCGATCCTGGCGCTGCCGGCCGCGGCCGAGCAGCCGGCCATGGCGCTGTGGGCGCCGATGTGGACGTTGTGGCCGATCTGGATCTGGTTGTCGAGGCGGACATCTTCCTCGAGCACGGTGTCTTCGATCGCGCCGCGGTCGATGGTGGTGTTGGCGCCGATCTCGCAGTCGTCGCCGATCGACACGCCGCCGAGCTGCGGCACCTTGAGCCAGCGGCCGGCTTCCATCGCCAGGCCGAAGCCATCGGCGCCGAGCACCGCGCCGGGGTGGATCAGCACGCGCCGGCCGAGACGCACTCGGGTCACCAGGGTCACCCGCGCGACCAGTTCGCAGCCGGCGCCGACCACGCAGTCCTCCCCGATCACGCAGCCCGGGCCGATCATCGCGCCGGCCTCGACGCGGCTGCGCGCGCCGATGCTGACGAAGGGGCCGATGTAGGCCTGAGCGGAGACCTCGGCGCTGGCATCGATCGCCGCGGAGGCGTGGATGCCGGGCTCGCGCACCGGACGCGGCTCGAACAGGGCCGAGATTCTGGCGAAAGCGGAGTAGGGATCGCGCGCGATCAGCGCGGTGCCGGGGTAACCGACGGCGTCGTCCTCGCGCATCACCACGATGCCGGCCTGGCTGGCCGCCAGTTGCGCGCGGTATTTCGGGTTGGCGAGAAAGGCGAGCTGGTCCGGGCCGGCCTTGGCCAGGGTGCCGACGCCGCCGACTTCGGCGGCGCCGTCGCCGTGCAGGCCGAGCGCATAACGCTCGGCCAGCACCTGGGCGGTGTAGCGGCCGGTAGGGGGCATGTCCACGATGCGGGAGGCGCTCGTCGCGGCTGCGATCAGAACGTGCCGCCGAAGGTGAACTGCAGGCGTTCGAGTTCGTCGCCGCGGTCGAGCTGGGTCTTGCCGTCGGCGCTGTAGGTCGGGCCCTGCTTCTTGAACGGGAACGCGTAGCTGATCGAGATCGGGCCCATCGGCGAGCGCCACATCATCGCCACGCCGGCCGAGGCGCGCAGCTCGCCGGCATCGAAGTCGTCGTAGCTCTTGTAGACGCTGCCGAAGTCGACGAAGGCCGAGATGCGCGCTGCCGGGGTGTCGAGCAGGGTCGGGAAATACATTTCCAGCGAGCCGGTGGTCTTGAACGCGCCGCCGAGCGGCTGGGTGTAGCTGCCGCCCGAGAGCGAGGCCTGGCGCGGGCCGAGCGTGTTGTCGGTGAAGCCGCGCACCGAGCGCACGCCGCCGGCGTAGAAGTTCTCGAAGAACGGCAGGCCGGTCGCGGTGATGGTTTCCGGCGGCAGCGGGCCGTCCGGGCCGTCGCGGTCGATGACCCGGCTGACGTCCTTGCCGTAGCTGTCGCCGTAGCCGAGTTCGGTGCGTGTGTTGAGCACCAGGTGGCGCGAGAGCGGCCAGAACTTGGAGAAGTTGTAGTTGATCTTGTAGTACTCGACCGTCGAGCCCGGCAGGGTCGCTTCGATCCACACGCGCTGCTGGGTGCCGGCGGTCGGCGTCAGGGCATGGTTGAGGCTGTTGCGGCCCCAGCCGACCTGGGCGCGCCAGGCGTGGAAAGTGCGGCGGCCGAGCGCGTCGAGGTAGTCGACGATGCTCGGCGGGGTGACCGTGCGGCCGATCAGGATCTCGTTGCTGTCGATGCCGAGCATGCCGGTGATCGAGTCGGTCTCGGTCAGCGGAATGCCGAGCACGACCTGGCCGATGCCGCTGGTGGTCGAGTACTGGGCGGTGTTGAAGTCGGAGTAGTCCAACTCGCGCCAGGACACGTTGTAGCCCAGCGAGACGCCGTCGTCGGTGAAATACGGGTTGGTGTAGGAGAAGTCGTAGCGCTCCTGGTAGTAGCTGCGCTGCGCCTGCACCGACACGCGGTTGCCGCTGCCGAGGAAGTTGTTCTGCGACAGTTGCACCTGGGTGGTCAGCTTGCCGAGCTGGGAATAGCCCAGGCCGAACACGAAGCTGCCCGAGGTGGTTTCCTTGAGGTTGTAGACCACGTCGACCTGGTCGTTGGTGCCCGGCACCGGCTTGCTCTCGACGTCGACGTTCTCGAAGTAACCCAGGCCCTGCAGGCGGATCTTGGAGCGGTCGATCGCGGCCTGCGAATACCACGCGCCTTCGAACTGGCGCATTTCGCGGCGCAGCACTTCGTCGCCGGTGCGGGTGTTGCCCTGGAAGATCACCCGGCGCACGTTGACGCGCGGGCCCGGCACCACCTGCATGTTGATGCCGACGGTCTTGTTCTCGCGGTTGACGTCCGGGATCGGGTTGACCTGGGCGAAGGCGTAGCCGACGTTGCCGAGCGCGGCGGTGATCGCTTCCGAGCTCACCTCGAGCAGGCGGCGCGAGAAAATCTGCTCGGGCTTGACGATGACCAGTTTCTCGACCTGCTCCTTCGGCAGGATCGTATCGCCGGTGACCTGCACGCTGGAGACCTTGTACTGGTCGCCCTCGGTGAGGCCGGCGGTCAGGAACATGTCCTGGCGGTCCGGGCTGATCGCGACCTGGGTCGAGTCGATGCTGAAATCGACGTAGCCGCGGTCGAGGTAATAGGAGTTGAGCTTTTCCAGGTCGCCCGAAAGCTTCTCGCGCGAATACTGGTCGTCGCGGCGGTACCAGCTGAGCCAGTTGTGCTCGCGCGATTCCCAGCCGTCGAGGATGTCCTTCTGCTCGAACTTGTCGTTGCCGATCAGGTTGATGTGGCGGATCTTCGCGGCTTTGCCTTCCTTGACGGCGATCGTCAGGTCGACGCGGTTGCGGTCCAGGCGCGTCACGGTCGGGGTGATCTCGACGTTGTACTTGCCGCGGTTGTTGTACTGGCGGCTGAGATCCTGGGTGACCTTGTCGAGGGCGAGGCGGTCGAAGGTCTCGCCTTCGGCCAGGCCGATTTCCTTCAGGCCCTTGAGCAGATCTTCGCTCTTGATGTCCTTGTTGCCGGTGAGGGTCAGCTTGTTGATCGCCGGACGCTCGGTCACGGTGGCCACGAGGATGTTGCCCTGGCGGTCCAGGCGCACGTCCTCGAAGAAGCCGGTCTTGTACAGGGCGCGGATGGCGTCGCCGGCCTTGGCCGAGTCCATCGTGTCGCCGCGCTCGACCGGCAGGTAGGTGAAGACGGTACCGGCGGAGATGCGCTGCAGGCCGTCGATGCGGATGTCGCTGACGGTGAACGAGCCCGGGGCCGGCGTGTTCGGCGTGCTGGCGCCGAGGGCGAACGGATCGGCCGACTGCGCCAACGCGGGAATCACCGGGGCCGAGGTCATTGCCGTGGCAAGGGCGAGGGCGAGCAGGCGGCGATTAGGAGTTCGCGTCATCATTACGTCCGTTTGGGGCATTGGATGCCGGCGATCGCGGGCATCGGTCGAAAGTGCGGCAGGGTGAGGGCAAAGCGTTCGTTCGAGCGTCAGGCCGGCATCAGCGCACCAGGTTGTTCAAGATGTCGTTGTAGAACGCCAGGCCCATCAGGCTCGCGATCAACGCCAGGCCCACGAAATGCCCGGCCGCCATGACGCGTTCGCTGACCGGACTGCCTTTGACCAGCTCGATAAGGTAATACAGCAGGTGTCCGCCGTCCAAGATCGGGATCGGCAGCAGGTTCAGGATTCCCAGGCTCAGCGACAGCATCGCCAGCAGCTGCAGGTACCACGCCGGACCGTTGCTGGCGTAGGCGTTGGCCGCGCGGCCGATGGTGACCGGGCCGGCGACGGTGTTCTGGATCGAGACCCGGCCGGTGAACGCGCGCCCAATCATGGCGAACAACTGCTCGGTCTGGTGCATGCCTTCGCGCACCGCCGCGGGCACCGCGTCGATCGGGCCGTAGCGCAGCACCGCGTCGCGCTTGGGCGGGGCCGCCGCGGCCGAGGTCAGGCCCAGGCCCCAATAGTCTTCGCCGTCGGGCTTCTTGAGCCGGGCCGGGGTGATTTCCAGGGCCAGGCGGTCGCCGTTGCGGGCGACCTCGATCATCGCGCTGCCGCCGCGCTTGCCCAGGCGGGTCACCGCCTTGGCCAGGTCCTCCCAATCGTCGACCGGGTCGCCGTCGAGCGCGGTGACGCGGTCGCCTTCGGCGAGCACGCCCCAGGCCGGCTTGCCCGGGTCGACGCGGCCGACCACCGGCGGGCGCAGTTCGTGGCGCCCGCTCAGGCCGATGACTTCGATCGAACGGCGCTCGTCGAACTTGGCCGGCAGCCGCGACAGGCGCAGTTCGCGCGTCGCCGGGGCGCCGTTTTCGGCGCGCACCCGCACCGCCACGTCCTGGTGGTCGAGCGCGTAGGGAATCAGCGCCATGTGCACTTCGCTCCAGGTCGGCGTCGGGCGATCGCCGATCTGCAGCAAGGTGTCGCCGCGGCGCAGGCCGGCCTCGGCGGCGATGCCGGTGGCGTTGCCCACGACCGGAGCGAAGTCGGGGCGGCCGATCACGAACATGCCCCACAGCAGCATCACGCACAGGATCAGGTTGGCGGCCGGCCCGGCCGCGACGATGGCGATGCGCTGCCACACCGGCTTGCGGTTGAAGGCCTGCGGGGCCAGCGCTTCGCTGATTTCGTACTCGCGCTCGTCGAGCATCTTGACGTAGCCGCCGAGCGGGATGCGCGCGATGACGTATTCGGTGCCGTCGCGGCCCTTGCGCAGCCACAGCGGTTTGCCTAAGCCGATCGAGAAGCGCAGCACCTTGACGCCACAGCGCCGCGCGACCCAGAAATGGCCGAATTCGTGGATCGTGACCAGCACGCCGAGGCTCACGATCAGCCACCACAACGAACCCAGGACTTCACTCATGGCTGCCTCCGCATCGCTGTCCTGCCGTGGTCGCCATGATTCAGGCCCTGTGGCCGATCGCTTGTTCGGCGTGGCGGCGGGCCAGGGCATCGGCCTCGCGCAGCACCGCCAAGGAGCTGGCCGGGATGGTCGGGAGCGCGGCGAGTGTGTCCTCGACCAGCGCGGGTATCGCTAGGAAACCGATTCGCCGCTGAAGAAAGGCTGAAACGGCCACTTCGTTGGCGGCGTTGAGGACCGCCGGGGCGGTGCCGCCGGCGGCCAGGGCCTCGAAGGCCAGGCGCAGGCAGGGGAAGGCCTCCAGGTCCGGGGGCTCGAAATCGAGGCGGCCGTGGGCCAGCAAGTCGAGTCCGCCGACCCCCGAGTCGATCCGTTCCGGCCAGCCGAAACCGACCGCGAGCGCGGTGCGCATGTCCGGCAGGCCGAGCTGGGCCAGGGTCGAGCCGTCGACGAATTCGACCAGCGAATGGACCAGGCTCTGCGGGTGCACCAGCACCTCGATGCGTGCGCCCTCGACCCCGAACAGGTGGTGGGCCTCGATGACTTCCAGGCCTTTGTTCATCAGCGTGGCCGAGTCGACCGAGATCTTCGGCCCCATCGACCATTTCGGGTGGGCCACGGCCTGTTCCGGGGTGACCTCGGTCAGTTCGGAACGTGTACGGCCACGGAACGGCCCGCCCGAAGCGGTCAGCAGGATGCGCTTGAGGCCGCCGTGAGCGCGGGCATAGGACAGGCCGCCCGACTGCGCCGGCGCGGCCGGCGGCAGGCACTGGAAGATGGCGTTGTGCTCGCTGTCGATCGGCACGATGCAGGCGCCGGCCTCGTGCGCGGCGTGCATCAGCAGCTCGCCGGCGAGCACCAGCGATTCCTTGTTGGCCAGCAGCAGGCGCTTGCCGGCGCGGGCCGCGGCCAGGGTCGAGGACAGGCCGGCGGCGCCGACGATGGCCGCGACCACGGTGTCGCAGACGTCGGAGGCGACCAGCTCGACCAGGGCCTCGTCGCCGCAATGGGCCTGGGTTTCGAGATTGCGCTCGCGCAGGCCGTCGCGCAGCGCGGCGTAGCCGGACGGGTCGGCGATCACCGCGTGCTCGGGGCGGTGCCGTTCGCACAGGGCCAGCAGAGCCTCGACCTTGCCGCCGGCGGCGAGCACGCTGGCGCGCAGCGCCTCGGGATGGCGCGCGATCACGTCGAGCGCCGAGGTGCCGATCGAGCCGGTGGCGCCGAGCACGGCGACCTTGCGGGAGGGGGTCATGCGCGGGCGCTCGCGTGGAAGGGACAGCCGGATGCGGTCGCGTGCGGGGAGGCGGAAGCGGCTCCCCTTCGGTTCCCGACTCTTAAAAAGAAAGGGCCAGCGGGACTCTGCGAACGAAGAAGACCGGCCGGCCGCGCGGCTTCACCCGCACCTTCGGCCTTTGCTCCCTTCGCAAAAGCAGGGCGGGGAGGATTTGCTGTGACCCGGCGGACCCGCGCGCTCATCATCAGAACCCGAAGATCGCCTTGCCGAGCGCGAACACCGGCAGCGCGGCGAGTACGCCGTCGATGCGGTCGAGGATGCCGCCGTGGCCCGGGATCAGATGGCCCGAATCCTTGACCCCGGCGTGGCGCTTGAGCAGGCTCTCGAACAGGTCGCCGACCACCGAGAACAGCACCGCCGCCAGCGAGACCGCCGCGACCCATGGCAATTGCGCCTTGGTCGCGCCGGCGAGCAACGAGAAACCGACGCCGGCCGCGACGCCGGCGAAGGCGCCGCCGACCAGGCCTTCCACGGTCTTGTTGGGGCTGACCCGCGGGGCCAGCTTGAGCATGCCGAACTTGCGCCCGGCGAAATAGGCGCCGGTGTCCGCGGCCCAGACCACGGCCAGCGCGGTCAACAGCCACCAGTGGCCGTTGACGCCTTCGGCATGGATCCAGGCCAGCGCGCACCAGGCCGGGATCACGCTCAGCGCCGCGGCGGCGAGCTTGAACATCCGCGCATAGGTCGCGTGGTTGCTGGCGAATTCGTAGCGCTGCAGCCACAGCAAGGCCAGCAGCCACCAAATCACGCCGATCAGCGAGGCCAGCTTGAACAGCACCATCGACGGCGCCTGCACGCCGCCGAAGCCGCCGGTGCGCGAGGCCCAGACGATGGTGACCATCAGGGCCAGATGCGCGACCAGCAGCACGGTGCGCGACAAGGTGTCTTCGATCTCGGCCAGATCGAACCATTCCCACAGCCCGGCGAGGAACAGGACCGCGGCCAGCGCGATCATCCACGGCGTCGACAGCAGCAGGATCGCCGCGATCGCGACAGGCGCCATTACCAACGCGGCGAGCAAGCGGGTTCGGGTCATGCAGCGGTCTCGTTGGACAGGGCGGCGAGCTGCGAGCCGGTCAGGCCGAAGCGGCGCTCGCGGTTGCCGTAGTCGTCGAGGGCGCGTTGCAGGGTCGTCGCGTCCAGTTCCGGCCACAGCAGATCGGTGAACCACAATTCGGTGTACGCCAGCTGCCAGAGCAGGAAGTTGCTGATCCGGGTGTCGCCGCCGGTGCGGATGAACAGGTCCGGCGCCGGCAGGTCGGCCAGCGACAGGCGCGAGGCGATCAGCACCTCGTCGATCTCGTCCGGCGCCAGCCGGCCGGCGGCGACGTCGACGGCCAGCGAACGCGTGGCCTGGGCGATGTCCCAGCGCCCGCCGTAGCTTGCCGCGACGGTCAGATGCAGGGTGTCGTTTTCGCGGGTCTGGTGCTCGGCCGCGGCCATGCGTTCGCGGATCTTGTCCGAGAAACGCTCGCGCTCGCCGATGAAGCGCACGCGTACGCCGCGCCGGTGCAGTTCCTCGACCTCGCGCTCCAGCGCGTTGAGGAACAGCTTCATCAGCGCGCCGACTTCGTCCTCGGGGCGGCCCCAGTTCTCGCTGGAGAACGCGAACAGGGTCAGCGCCTCGATGCCGCGAGCGATGCAGAAATCGATGCAGATGTTGACCGTGCGCGCGCCGGCGCGGTGGCCGATGATGCGCGGCCGGCGGCGACGCTCGGCCCAGCGCCCGTTGCCGTCCATGATGACGGCCAGGTGGCGCGGGATGCGTGCGGGCGCGGTGGGTGCGGGCTCGTTGGGCATGGCGCCGATGGGATAGACCTTGGAAGCGGGAAGGGCATCCGGAAGCGGGTTCCGGCGACGATGGATCCCGTCCGGGACCCAGTGCTGACCCGTGCGATCGGCGGAAAGTTCAGTGCGCGATCGTCCAGGAAGGGCGGCGATCGATTCGGACCGCCGCCCGGGAACGGCGGAGTCCGGTCAGACCGCCATCAATTCCTGTTCCTTGGCCTTGACCACGCCGTCGACGTCCTTGATCGCGCTGTCGGTGACTTTCTGGATGTCCTCCTCGTAGCGGCGCAGCTCGTCCTCGGTGATCTTCTTGTCCTTCAGCAGTTCCTTGGCCTGGTTGTTGGCGTCGCGGCGGATGTTGCGGATCGCGACCTTCGCGTTCTCGCTCTCGCTGTGCACGACCTTGGTCAGTTCCTTGCGGCGTTCTTCGGTCAGCGCCGGCAGGTTGATGCGGATCACGGTGCCGGCGGTGTTCGGGGTCAGGCCGAGATCGGAGGCGAGGATCGCCTTCTCGACCGCGCCGACCATCTGCTTCTCCCACGGGCTGATGGTCAGGGTGCGCGCATCGGAAACGGAGACGCTGGCGACCTGGTTCAGCGGCATTTCGGAACCGTGGTAATTCACTTTCAGGTGATCGACCAGCGCGGCGGAGGCGCGCCCGGTGCGGACCTTGGTCAGGTCGTGGCGAAAGGCTTCGACGCTCTTGGCCATGCGGTTCTGTGCGTCTTTCTTAATCTCGTTGAGCATCGCCGGCTCCGGTCCTGTGGCGGTAATCGCGGGATTATATGGGCTCGGGCGGGTTTTGCGGACCGAGCGCCGCGGCCGCCGCCGCCGGGACCGACCGCCGTGGTGCCGGTTTCGGCGGTTTTTGCGGGTATCGGCGGCCGATCGCGTGCGGCGCGGGATCGCACTGCGTCACGGTTCCGGCCGCGGCAAACGCGAAGTTTTCGTTATCCCCGCGCCGTGGAGCGCACCGATGGCGCCTTCGCTGCACTGCAGCATGGGCCTCAGTGGCCGTGCGAGTGACCGTGCCGGCGCGCGTGCCGATGATGCCCGTGGCAGCGCTCGGGTTCGTGCTTGTGTCCGGGCTCGAGTCCGCGATCGTGGCCATGATGCCCGCCGTGGCCGTGGCCGTGGCCGTGGTCGTGGTCGTGGTGTTCGCCGTGGCCGTTGTCGTGGCCGTGGCCGTGGCCGTGGTGTTCGCCGTGGCCGCCGGCACCGTGCGGCGCGCGATCGTGGCGGTCGTGCTCGCAGGCGCGGCCATGCTCCACCTGCAGGGTCGGATGGTTGATGCCGAAGCGCCGGTCGAGCTCGCGGTTGAGGCGGTCGATGAAGACGTCGTGGTCGTGGTCGTCGGGCCGCACGATGTGCGCGGTCATGGCGATCTCTCCGGCGCCGAGCGACCAGATGTGCAGGTGGTGGATCGCCTCCACGCCCGGTTGCGCGCGCAGCAGGCTTTCGACCTCGCCTCGGTCGACGCCGCGCGGCACCGCGTCCATCGCGGCGTTGAAACTCTCGCGCAGCAGGCCGAAGGCGCCGATCGCGACCACCGCGCCGATCAGCAGGGCGATCGCCGGGTCGAGCCAGGCCCAGCCGGTGAACCACATGCCGGCGCCGGCCAGGACCGCGGCCAGCGACACCGCCGCGTCGGCCATCAGGTGCAGGAAGGCGCCGCGGCGGTTGAGGTCGTGCTCGTGGCCGTCGCGCACCAGCCAAGCTGCGCCGAGATTGACCGCGATGCCGAGCGCCGCGACCAGCATCACCGGCAGCGCGGGAATCTCCGGCGGTGCGTTGAAGCGGCGGATCGCTTCCCAGCCCAAGGCGCCGGAAAAGCCGACCAGGAGCAGGGCGTTGGCCAGCGGCGAGAGCAGGGTCGCGCGGCGCCAGCCGTAGGTGTGGCGCGCGGTCGGCGCGCGCCGCGCCAGCACCGCCGCGCCCCAGGCCAGGCCCAGGCCGAGCACGTCGCCCAGGTTGTGCAGGGCGTCCGACAGCAGGGCCAGCGAATTGGTCATGAAGCCATAGCCGGCTTCGAGGATGGTGTAACCCAGGTTGATCAGGGTGACCGCGGCGAAGGCGCGGGTGCCGCTGGGACCGTGGTGGTGGCTGTGCGAGTGCATGCGCGAATGCTGTCACGGCCGGCGCCGTGAACACTATTACAGGCCGCCCCGGACGCGGGCCGAAGCTCGATGGCCGTCGCAGAAGCCCGCTCGGGTTGCGGCGCGCTTGCCCGGGGTCGGCCTGCCGTGACTTCCGACACCCTTGACTACGCCTGTAGTCAGAACCACCGTGCCTACACATGTAGTCACGGCGCCGCCGCGACAGGCCAGCCATGACAGGCGAGCCACGACAGGCCAGCCGACCATCGACAAGGAACGCGATGAACCGCAAGTCCATCGGCGACCAGGAACTGGCGCTGCTGCAGTACATCGACGAAAACGCCAACGCCACGGTCGGCGAAGTCGCCGCCGCTTACGGCGAACCGCGCGGGCTGGCGCGTTCGACCGTACTGACGATGATGGAGCGCCTGCGCGCGAAGTCGTATCTGCGCCGGCGCAAGCTCGGCGGCGTATACCGCTATGCCAGTGCGACCGCGCCCGACGACGTGATGCGTTCGGCGGTCGGCAAGTTCGTCGCCAACACCCTGCAGGGCTCGCTGTCGCCGTTCGTGGCCTGGATGTCGGAGCGCAGCGAGGTCAGCGACGCGGAACTCGCCGAACTCGAAAGCCTGGTCGCCGACTTGCAGTCGCGCCGCAAGGAGGGCTGAGATGAGCCAGGCCTTGGTCGGCGCGCCGCTTACGAGTCTGTCGTTCGTCGTCGACACCCTGCTGCCGCGCCTGGCCGCGGCCAGCCTGCAATCCCTGCTGCTGGTCGCCGCGGTATGGGCGCTGTGCCGTTACCTGCCGCGCCTGAGCGCCGCGACGCGCTGCCGGCTGTGGTGGCTGGCGGCGCTGCAGTTGCTGATCGGCGTGCTGTGGCCGACGCCGCTGGTGCTGCCGCTGCTGCCGGATGCCTTCGGCGGGCTGTTCGCCGAAGCGCCGTCGGCCCTGGTCTCGGCCTCGGCGTCGGCGTCGGCGCTGCCGATGTCGGCGCAGCTGCCGTTCGCGATCGCCGGCGTCGATGCCGTAGCGGCCTCGCCAGCCGATGCCGCGCTGCTCGAATTCTGGCCGTCGTGGTCCTCGTTGCTGGCCGGGGTCTGGCTGCTGGGTCTCAGCCTCGTGCTCACCCTGAACCTGCGCGCGTTCCTCGACTCGCGCGGTCGCATCGCGCGTTCCTCGGCCGAGGTGCCGCCGCCGGTGGCGCAGGCCTATCGCCGGCTCGGCGACAGCCTCGGCTTGCTGCGCTTGCCCGAGCTGCGCCTGTCGGCGGAGATCGAATCGCCGCAGCTGCTCGGCCCGTGGCCTGCGGTGGTGCTGTTGCCGCTGCACGGAGTCGCTTCGATGAGCGCGGGCGAACTCGACATGGCCCTGCACCACGAACTGACCCATCTGCGCCGTCGCGACCTGTGGTGGGGCTGGGTGCCGGCACTGGCGCAGCAGGTGTTCTTCTTTCATCCGCTCGCCCACCTGGTCGCGCGCGAGTACTCGCTCGCGCGCGAGGCCGCCTGCGATGCGGCCGTGCTCGACAGCCGGCGTTACGCCCCGCAGGACTACGGCCGGCTGCTGTTGCGCCTGGGCGTGGCGCCGCGTCCGCAGGCCGGGCTCGCGAGCGCTTCGCCGACCTATCTGATCCTCAAGAGGAGATTGACCATGCTCCAAGACGCCGCTCCTGCTTCCCGCCTGCTGGCCGTCGGCCTGACCGCGGCGATCGCGCTGTTCGGCCTGGCCCCGTACCGGATCGCCGCCGCCGACACGCCGGCACGCACCGTCTCGACCATCGACCGCGGCGGCGACGGCGAAACCCGCATCACCGAACTCGGCGGCGGCGCCGCGCCGCAGCGCTGGGCGGTGCGCGGCGATCTTTACTACCGCGTCGACGACGCCGGCGGCTACCACGAAGTGACCGACGCGGCGACGCGCGAACGCCTGCGCCAACGCATGCGCGACTCGCGCGAAGCCGCGGTCGCCGCCGAACAGGCCACGCGCGAGGCCGCCGTCGCAGTCGCCGAG
>NZ_JBPKJP010000054.1:0-28957 GCF_051217035.1 Lysobacter sp. 1R34A | reverse complement strand
AGGCCGCGCACGCCGGTGCGGCCGCCGTCGGCGCCGAGTTCTACGAGCACCGGCAAGCGGCGCTGCGGCGCGAGCCGTTGCATGACCGCGGCGAGGCGCTGCGCGCCGGCCGGGGAATCCACCAGCACCCAGGCCTCGAAGCCGGGGTCTTCGTGCAGCAGCGCGGCCAGGCTTTCGATGTCGGCGATCGCGACCGGTTGGTTCGCCAACAGCACCCGGCGCACGCCGAAACGATGGGCGATGCGCAACTGCGGGATCGTCGCCAGGGTGATCGCCCAGGCGCCGGCCTCGAGCTGGGCCTGGAACAGCTGCGGACTCATCGTGGTCTTGCCGTGCGGCGCCAGCAGGGCGCCGGCGCGTTCGACGAAATCGCGCATCCAGGCGATGTTGTGGGCGAGGGTGGACTCGCGCAGCACCGCGACCGGATACGAGAGGCGGCCGTCGAGAACATTCAGGCCGAGCCCGCCGATCGCGTCCTGGCGGATGGGCTGTCGCAGGGGCAGGCCCTTGACCCCGGGCAGCAACAGGTTGTGCCCGAGTTGGCGCAGCGCCTCGTTCATCAGTACGGCTCCAGAGTGAGTTCCGAAGCCATCACCCGATTGCCGGCCATCAGCCCGCCGTCGACCGGCAGCACCGCGCCGCTGATCATGCGCGCCTGCGGCGAGGCCAGGAACCAGGCGGCCTCGGCGATGTCCTCGGGCGTGGCGAAGTCGCCGAGCGGGTACCACTTCTTCAAGTCTTCGAACACCTGCGGATGCTTGTCCGCGCGCGCCTGCCAGGCTTGGGTCTTGACCGTGCCGGGGCAGATCACGTTGGCGCGCAGGCCGAGCCGGCCGTACTCGATCGCGATCGATTTGGCGTAACTGATCAGGCCGGCCTTGGCCGCGCTGTAGGCCGGGTGGCCGAGCGCGGCGAGGCCGTTGACCGAACCGATGAAGACGATGTTGCCGCGGGTTTGCTTGAGCCCGTCGAGCGCGGCTTCGACCGTGCAGTAACCGGCATTCAAATTGACATCGACATCGCGTTGCCAGGCGCCCGGCGTGGTACCGGCCAGGCTCAGGCTTTCGGCGCTGCCCGCATTGGCGATGACCGCGCCGATCGGGCCGTGCGCCCGGGTCAGCGGCGCGAGCGCGGCGCGCAGCGCGTCGAGGTCCGACAGCTCGGACGCCGCGGTCAGCACCTGTCCGGGCGCGAAATCCGCCGCCAGCGCTGCGAGCGCATCGCCATCGCGATCGTGGGCGAGCACGCGGTCGCCGCCGGCGACGAAGCGGGCGAGCAATCCTCGCCCGATGCCGCCCGCGGCTCCGGTGATCAAGGTCAAGCGGCTGTGGCTCATGGGCTCTGCTTCATGGACGGATCATTCCTTCAGGGGGAGCGCCCGCCGTGTCGGACCGAGTGTTGCGAGGCGACCGCGACGGCGGGGGACGGTAGGCCGGAATATCGCCGATGGCGGGGGCTTTGGCAGCGCCGTGCGCGCGACCATCGCCGCGGCCGGGCTGGCGCGGTCCGTCTGCTGGCCCTCGAGCTTCTGTAAATTTCAAACATACCCGTCTTGTTCCAGACCGGGAATGTAGCAGAAGCTATGAAAGTCAACCATTGTGCGCTGCAAAATGCATCGCGAAAGTTTGTAAGATACTTTCACGTGGCAGCGGCGAGCCTCGCAGTGTGTTATCCGAACCCAGCGTCGCTTCGGTGGCGTCCGGTGTCCATGGCCGAGGCGTTGCCGCCGGTGAACTACGCCGCCGGTGCGGCCCGGGTCTACCCGTTCTTCCTTTGCAGAGAGTCCCGTCCATGAGCGATTCCACGTCCATCGTCCGCTACGGCCTGGAGCCCAGCGGCGCCGGCGGCCAGCCACTGCCGTTCTCGCCGGCGGTGCGCGCCGGCGACTTCGTCTACATCTCCGGTCAGGTCGCCATGAACGAACGCGGCGAGATCGAACAGGGCGGCATCGAGGCGCAGACGCGCCGCACCATGGACAACGTCAGGAAAGTGCTCGGCCTGGCCGGCTGCGACCTGAGCCACGTGGTCAAGATCACCGTCTGGCTCGACGACACCCGCGACTTCTGGACTTTCAACCGCATCTACCGCGAGTACTTCGGCGAGCACCCGCCGGCGCGTTCGTGCGTGCGCTCGCAAATGATGGTCGATTGCAAGATCGAGATCGAGGCCATTGCTTATTCGCCGCTGCGTAGCGGCTAGAAGCGAGTGCCTGATAACTAGTAACTAGCAGCTGCGCTCGTTCTCCGGGATCTCGACTCGTTACTCGTTCCTGGCTCCCCACTGCTGTTGCTCGCTCCTCCTCCACCCCCTACCCGAGACCCTCCCGCATGAACCGACGCGACTTTCTCGCCACTTCCGCGACCGCCGGCACCGTACTGGCCAGCAGCGCGTTCACGCCGGCGTTCGCGCGCAAACGCTCGAAGCTGCGCCTGGGCCTGATCGGCACCGGCATGCGTGGCCAGGTGCTGCTGAAGGAACTGGTGCGCCGCGACGATGTCGAGGTGGTCGCGCTGTGCGACATCGAACCGATCATGCTGGGCCGCGCGCTGAAGATGATCGAGAAGGCCGGCCGGCCGAAGCCGGCGACCTATGGCGAAGGCGGCGACAACGACGCCTATCGCAAGATGCTGGAGAAGGGCGGTCTCGACGGCGTGGTCATCGCCACGCCCTGGGAACTGCACGCACCGATGGCGATCGCGGCGATGCAGGCGCGCATCGCGGTGGCTTGCGAAGTGGTCGCCGGCATTACTCTCGACGACCATTGGCAGGTGCTGCGCACCCAACAGAAGACCGGTACGCCCTACATGCTGCTGGAGAACGTGTGCTATCGCCGCGATGTGCTGGCGGTGCTGAACATGGTCCGGCAGGGGCTGTTCGGCGAGATCGTGCACCTGCAGGGCGGCTACCAGCACGACCTGCGCGCGGTGAAGTTCAACAGCGGCAACCCCGAGCGCGCCACCGGCGGCGGCGTCGAATTCGGCGCCAAGGGCTGGTCGGAAGCGCGCTGGCGCACCGAACACTCGGTGCAGCGCGACGGCGAGCTGTACCCGAGCCACGGCATCGGTCCCTGCGCGATGGTCGCCAACATCCACCGCGGCAATCGCTTCACCTACCTCAGCTCGTTCTCGAGCAAGGCGCGCGGCCTGCACGACTACATCGTCAAGCAGGCCGGTCCGGACCATCCGAACGCCAAGGTCAAGTTCAAGCTCGGCGACCTCGTCACCACCCAGATCGCCTGCGAGAACGGCGAAACCATCCTGCTCCAGCACGACACCTCGCTGCCGCGCCCGTACTCGCTCGGCTTCCGCGTGCAGGGCACTGACGGCCTGTGGATGGACATCAACGACTCGATCCACATCGAAGGCAAGAGCAAGCCGCACGAGTGGGACAAGGCCGACGCCTGGCTTGAGAAATACGATCACCCGCTGTGGCGGCGATTCGCCGACACCGCGGCCGGCGCCGGCCACGGCGGCATGGACTACTTCGTCGTGCATGCCTTCGTTGAAGCGCTCAAGGCCGATGCGCCGATGCCGATCGACATCTACGACGCGGTCGCCTGGAGCGCGATCACGCCGCTGTCGGAGCAGTCCATCGCCGAGCACAAGACCCTGGAGTTCCCCGATTTCACCGAAGGCAAGTGGAAGAACCGCAAGCCGATCTTCGCCCTGAACGATCGCTATTGAGGCCTGGGACCGCCATGCGATAGCCGCTTGCCAACGATCCGGCGGGTGGCTTAGCGATGCGCGACATCGTTACCTTCGCGCCGTCCCCAGGTGGCCCGCGTCGAGGTAGGAGCGGCGCGTAGCTTGTGCCGCGGCCACGCCGCCACCCGCCGCAGTTCCGGAGCGCTGCCCTCGGGCAGCGCTCCGCGGCAACGGACCCGGGACGGGCGTCGCCGAAGCGGCCGCTGGCTACAGGCGCGTGATCCGGAGCCAGTTGATGTTCCAGCCGCCCTGCGCCGCATAGACTCCGAGGTTGTAGGTGCCCGCACCGACGTTCACGGTGTGCGAGACCGTGGTCCAGTTCTGCCAGCCGCCCGTCGTGGGCACCTGCACGGTGCCGAGCACGACGCCGCCCGCATTGAGGTCGAGCGACAGTGCGCCGCCGCCGGGGCTCGCTACCCGGTACTCGACGCGATAGGTGCCGGTGGCGGGGAAGGTGATGCCGTTGTAGGCCATCCAGTCGCCCTGGTCGATCCAGCTGACGTTCTGGCCGCCTTCCGAGCATGCTTCGGTCTGCACGCCCTGCTGCGCGCCGAAGTTCTCCGCCTCCAGGGTCAGCGACCAGGCTTGCGAGAACCGCGCCACCACCAACGACGAGGCGCGATCGTTGAAGCCATCGCCGGCGAGGCAGGCAGCGTCCGCGTTCTTGGTCAGGCTCGCGCCTGCGAAGTTGTCGTCCTGATACAGCGTGACCTGATAGCCCGGGCTGGCGCGCAGCGAAGAGATCTGGTCGTTGCCGACGCCGCGGGCCTGCAATTGCGCGGCGGTGTAACGGCCTTCGGGCAGCGCCACGGCCCAGCCGCCGAAGTCGCAATGCTGGTACACCGATGCGACGCCGGGATTCGCGCCGTCGGCCGAATACACGCGGACGTAATCGACCTGCATCTTCGCCGGCAGGCGCGTCTCGTCGACGGTGAAGCCCGGCCAGTTGCCGCCGATGGCGAAGTTCAGCAGCAGGAAGAAGTCCTTGTGGAATTCCTCGGTCCCGTTGACGCCGCCCTGGATGTTGGCCTCGTGGAATTTGTTGCCGTCGACGTACCAGCGGATCGCGTTGGCGTCCCACTCGACGGCGTAGACGTGCCAGTCCTGTACGGTCATGGCGGTATTGCCGCCGTACTGCGCGTAAGTGCCGTTGTGGTCGCTCCAGTGGATGGTGCCGTAGGTCTTGTTCTCGTCGTTGACGTGCTCCATGACGTCGATCTCGCCGGACGCCGGCCACCCGGCCTGCGGCAGGTTGGCGCCCAGCATCCAGAACGCCGGCCAGGCGCCCATGAAGGACGGCAGCTTCATGCGCGCCTCGATGCGGCCGTACTTGAACGTCCGGCGGTCTTGGGTCTTCATGCGCGCCGAGGTATAGCGATAGCCGCCGAAGTCTTCGCGCTTGGCGGTGATCGTCAGGGCGTTGTTCTCGATCGTCGCGTTCTCGCGCCGGTAATATTCCAGTTCGTTGTTTCCCCAGCCGTTGCTGCCGTTGCCGGTTTCGAACACCCAGTCGGGCCCGATGGTCCCGTTGAACTCGTCGCTCCACACCAGCCGCCAGTTCTGCGCGAAGGCGCTGCCGGAAAGCAGGAAAAACATCAGCAATGCGATGCATTGGGTCGCGGATCTCATGAGCTGTCCTCTCGTGATGGATTGAAGCGCGGCGCACGCGGCCGTTCCGCTCGCAAGCGCGGGCGTCGGTGCGGGTGTGGACCATGCGTAATGGTTCCGCCGCCGTGGCCGATGCGTTGCGGGCCTGCTCACGGCGCGGCCGCCGACTGCCGGCTGCGGTCGGTAGGTCGGGGTTGATACGGGGATGGGCTGCGGGTGGACTGCCTCCGTTGCGAAGTGATGCCGGTCCGCTCCGTGCGGAGCGAAACCTGGTCCCCCTCTTGAATGGGCCGAGCCTGGCGCGGGAGGGTGGTCCCTCCTCGTTACCCTCTGCCGCCTGCCGTTCGTTCGGCGGGCAATGGGGCGGCTATGGGTCCTCAGCCTGCGCCGATTGACAGCGCTGTCAAGCGACGGGACAAGGGCGTCGTTGTGGTGGCGAAGTGCCGCAAACGACGACGATCTTCGATGCCGATTTGCTGCGCTGCACCCCAGGAGCGCAGCTCGGTCGCGGCGGAGAAGAGACCGCCGTCACGCATGAGATATACGGCGGAGTGAGACGGCGGCTGCAGATTGCGGCTTCGCTCGAGCGCCGGTTTGCTCGGTGAGCAGAAAGCACATTGACGCCGGCACTTTGGCCGTCACGAACGCCGACGTCGCCGCGAACCGGACGGCGCGCTCGCTGGGCTCGCGGCAACGCGGTCGCCGCCCGCGGCACGCCCTGTCGGGAGCGATGAGTCGCAGCGCCAAGGCCATCGCCATGAAGCGCGTCGCGGCACCGTTCGTCCGTAACCGATAAAACAACGTTGACAGGTTGTGGAGGACGGGCCTAACCTCTAAAAACATATTTGGAGGTTATGCGTATGCCCCTCGCGATCGGTCGTGCCCTGGTCGGCGCCGCGATGCTGTCGTGGATTCCAGCCTGCGCAGGGCCGCCCGCCGCGACGCCCGCCGCCGTCATGCCTAACCCTGCCGTCCCTGCCGCTCTCGTCGTGATCGATGCGCCCAGCAACCTGGGCCTGCGCCCTCCGGCGCCGGGGGTCGAACCGGGCGTGCGCAAGCTGCCCGACGCCCTGCGCGCGACCGGGCTGCTGCAGCGCCTGCGCGCCCACGACGGCGGCCGCGTCGACGCGCTGCCCTATTCGCCCGCGCCCGATCTTGCGATCGGCTTTCGCAACGGCGCCGCCCTGCGCGACTACAGCCAGAGCCTGGCCGACCGGCTGACGCCGCTGCTCGCGCAGGACCGGTTCGCGCTGGTGCTCGGCGGCGATTGCAGCGTACTGCTCGGCGCCGGCCTGGCCCTCAAGCAACGCGGGCGCTACGGCCTGGCCTTCGTCGATAGTCACGACGATTTTTCCTTCATCCGCGACCGTCGCCGCTATCGCGGGCTGCTGACTGCGGCCGGGCTCGACCTCGGCCTGGCGACCGGACACGGCCCGGCGGCCTTGTCCGACCTGCGCGGACAATCGCCGTACTTTCGCACCGACGACGTCGTCCACCTCGGCCTGGTGGTCGCCGACCAGGATCGGGTGGATTACGAAGTAGAAAGCTTCGAGCGGTCCGGCATCCACGCCATCGACGCCGAAGCGATCCGCCGCCTAGGCGCCGGCCGCGCCGGCCGGGAGGCGCGCGCACGGCTGGAGGCGAGGCCGGTCGAGGGTTACTGGATTCATGTCGATGCCGACGTGCTCGCCGCGGAGGTGATGCCGGCGGTCGACTCGCCGAACCCCGATGGCCTCGACTTCGAGCAACTGCGCGCCTTGCTCGCGCCGCTGCTCGCCAGCCCGGACGCGGTCGGCATGGAGCTGACGATCTTCGACCCCGACCTCGACCCCGACGGCCGCCTGGCCTCGCGTCTGGCCGATGCCGTCGTCGGCGCCTTCGAAGACAGCGGCCGCTGGCCGCGGCAAGGCGATGCGGCCGCGACATCGCCGGCACCGGGGCGCTGACCGATGCAACGCCGCGGCTTCCTGCTCGGCAGCGCGGCGGCGGTGGCCTTGCTGTCGGGCCCTGCCGTAGCGAAATCCAGGCGCGGCACCGCCGCCGACGACCCGGCCGGTTCGTCGACTGCGCCGGGCGCCGAATCCGCCGCGGCCTCGGCTGCGCATACGCTGACCACAGGGACGCGGCTGCTGTTCGTCAGCGGCCAGATTCCCGTCGACGCGCAGGGCGAAGCGCCGCGAGATTTTTCTGCGCAGTGCGGCTTGGCCTGGGCCAACCTGGAAACGCAGCTGCGCGCGGCCGACATGGACCTGCGCCACCTGGCGAAGCTGACCGTGTTCCTCGCCCGCGCCGGCGACCGCAAGCGCGAACGCGAGATTCGCCGGCGCCGGCTCGCCGGCTGCGCCGATCCGGTGATCAGCGTGGTCGTGACCGGCATCTACGACGAAGCTTGGCGCATCGAGATCGAAGCGATCGCGCTGGCCTGAGTGCGCGCCGGTGTCGATCGTGTCCCCGTCAGGCCTCTTCGCCGCCGGCGCTCCAGCGGCCGCTGCGCTGCAGGGCGCGATACTCGCGCGGCGCCATGCCCACGGTCGCCTTGAACTGGCGCGCGAACGCGCTTTGATCGGAGAAGCCGCAAGACTGGCCGACCTCGGCGATGCTGGCGTCGTCGTGCAGCAGCCGCATCGCCGCTTCGATGCGGATCTTGGTCAGGGCCTGCTGCGGAGTCAGTTGGAACACGCGCTGGAAATGGCGCTCGAGTTGCGCGACCGACAGCTTGGCCAGTTCGGCCAAGGCGGTCACGCGTAACGCACCGGCGAAGTTCGCCTGCATGTGTTCGGTAACCCGGCGCAGGCGTTCGTAGGTCGGATGATGACCGTCGGGCGCGCCGAGGTCGCGCGACAAGCCGACCAGGCCGGTATGGCCGTCGGCGAGCGGCAGCGGGCGTTTGCCGGTCAGGCACCAGCCCGGTTGCCGGTTCGGGAACAAATGCACTTCGAGCTGGTTCTCGATGGTCTCGCCGTCGAGCACGCGCCGGTCCTGGATCGCATAGCGTCCGCCGAGGCGGGCCGGGAACAACTCGGTGACGTCGCGGCCGATCACGTCCTCGCGCCGCTTCAGGCCGAGCCGGCGCACCAGCGTCAGGTTGGCGTGGCTGTAGCGGCCGGAAGCGTCCTTGGCGAAGAACACCACGTCCGGCAGGGCGTCGCACAAGGTCTGCATGAGGTCGGCGGGGATCTGTACGGACATGACGGGGCCGATCGGAAGCGGTTCCGCAACGATAACCTAATTATGCCGAATTCCGCATCCATGACCGGCAAGGATTCCTAGACGCGACGGGCCGCCGACGCGAGCATGGCGGCATGCACAGCCTAGACATCATCGACTCGCACACCGGCGGCGAACCGACCCGCGTCGTGGTCGCCGGCTTTCCCGATCTGGGGGCCGGCAGCCTGGCCGAGCGGCGCGAGCGCTTCCGTGCCGAATTCGACCACTGGCGCCAGGCCATCGCCTGCGAGCCGCGCGGTTCCGACACGGTGGTCGGCGCGCTGCTGTTGCCGCCGGGCGAGCCGGACGCCTGCGCCGGAGTGATCTTCTTCAACAACGTCGGCTATCTCGGCATGTGCGGCCACGGCACCATCGGCCTGATGCGCACGTTGCAGCACCTGGGTCGCGTGCGACCGGGCCGGCACCGCATCGAAACCCCGGTCGGCACGGTCGGCGCGGAGCTGCACGAGGACGGCCGGGTCTCGGTCGACAACGTCGAAAGCTGGCGCCACCTGGCCGGCGTGCGGGTGACGGTGCCGGGTTATGGCGAGGTCGTCGGCGATGTCGCCTGGGGCGGCAACTGGTTCTTCATCGCACGCGTCGCGCGGGTGATCTCGCTGGTGCACCGGCGCGAACTCAGCGATTTCGCCGAAGCGATCCGGCATGCGCTGGAGGCGGCCGGCATCAGCGGCGCCGACGGTGCGCCGATCGACCACATCGAACTGGAAACGCCGTCGGCCACGCCCGGCGTCGACGCCCGCAACTTCGTCCTGTGCCCGGGCCTGGCCTACGACCGTTCGCCCTGCGGCACCGGCACCAGCGCCAAGCTCGCCTGCCTCGCCGCCGACGGCAAGCTCGCCGCGGACGCGGTGTGGCGCCAGGAGAGCGTGCTCGGCAGCGTGTTCGAAGGCCGCTATCGCCCGGGCGCGCGCGGCGTCCTGCCGACCATTACCGGCAGCGCCCACATCACCGCGCGCGCGCAGTTGCTGATCGACGAAACCGACCCCTTCGCCTGGGGCGTCGCGGCGAAGTGACCGGCATGAGCGCCACCCCCGGCCACAGCTACGACCTGATCGTGATCGGCGCCGGCATCGTCGGCAGCGCCTGCGCCGAGCGCGCCGCGCACGAAGGGCTGCGGGTCGCGGTGGTCGAGCCCGGCCCGGTCGGCGGCGGCGCGACGGCGGCGGCGATGGGGCATCTGGTGGCGATGGACGACGATCCGGCCGAACTGGCCTTGTCGCGCTATTCGCTGGCCTTGTGGGAACGCTTCGCCGATTTGCCCGCGGCCGAATTCAGCCGCTGCGGCACCTTGTGGGTGGCCCGCGAGGCGGGCGAATTCGACGGCGTCGCCGCCAAGATCGCGCGCCTGGCCGCGGCCGGCGTCGACGCGCGGCGAATCGGCGCGGACGAGTTGTATCGACTCGAGCCCGGCCTGGTGCCGGGCCTGTGCGGCGGGATGCTGGTCGGCGACGAGGCGGTGGTGTATCCGCCGCGCGTCGCCCGCCACCTGTTCGAGCGCGCGCTGCAGACCGGTGCGGCGAGTTTCCTGGGGCGCCGCGCGGTCGCGCTGAGCGCCAAGGGTGCGCGCCTCGACGACGGCAGCGAACTGACCGGCCCGGTCCTGGTCGCGACGGGTTGCGCCGTGCCCGAGTTGTTGCCGCAGTTGCCGATGCGCGCGCGCAAGGGCCATCTGGTCATCACCGAGCGCTATCCGGGGCGGGTGAATCATCAATTGCTCGAACTCGGCTATGCCGACAGCGCCCATGGCGATGCCGACAGCAGCGTCGCCTTCAACGTGCAGCCGCGCCCGACCGGGCAGATCCTGATCGGCTCCTCGCGCGAGTTCGGCGTCGACGACCGCGCGGTGTCGATGCCGATGCTGCGGCGCATGCTCGAACGCGCCTTCGCCTTCCTGCCGATGCTGCGCGAGTTGCAGGCGCTGCGGGTATGGACCGGGTTCCGGCCGACCACGCCCGACGGACGGCCCTACATCGGCCCCGTCGCCGACCGGCCGCGCACCTGGGTCGCGGCCGGTCACGAGGGCCTGGGCGTCACCACCGCGCTGGGCACGGCGCAGTTGTTGCTCGATCAGATGCTCGGCCGCGCGCCGGCGATCGATCCCGCGCCCTTCTCGCCGGAGCGTGCGCTGCGATGAAACGTGCGAACGTGCAGTTGTCGGTCGACGGCATCGCGGTGGAAGTGCCGGCCGGGGCCAACGTCGCCGCGGCCGTCGCCCAGCTCGGCCTGCGATTTCGCCGCTCGCGCAGCGGCGAGGCGCGCGCGCCGCTGTGCGGCATGGGCCTGTGTTTCGAATGCCGGGTCAGTATCGACGGAATCGCCCATCAGCGCGCTTGCGTGGTGGTGGCGCGCGACGGCATGCAGGTGCAGCGCGATGACTGAGTCCTGCGACGTGCTGGCAGACGTGCTGGTGATCGGTGCCGGCCCGGCCGGGCTGGCGGCGGCGCGCGCCGCGGCGAGCCACGGCGTCAACGTCGTACTGGTCGATTCGCAGGCGAACCCGGGCGGGCAGGTCTGGCGCCACGACGTGCGCAACCCCGCACCGGCCGCCGCACGCCTCGCAGTGGCGGAGATGCGTGCGCGCAGCAACGTGCACTGGTTGCCGCAAGCGCAGGTCGTCGCGGCCGCGCCGGGACGGGCGCTGATCGAACAGGCCGGACTGGCCCGCGAAATCGAATACCGCGCGCTGGTGCTTGCCACCGGCGCGCGCGAATTGTTGTTGCCGTTCCCGGGGTGGACCCTGCCCGGGGTCAGCGGCGCCGGCGCGGTGCAGGCGTTGGTCAAGCAAGGCTGGCCGATCGCGGGCAAGCGCGTGCTCATCGCCGGCAGCGGTCCGCTGCTGTTGGCGTCGGCGGCGACCCTGCGCCGGCACGGCGCGAAGGTGGTGGCGATCTGCGAACAAGCGCCGGATGCGGCATTGACGGCGTTCGCCGCGCAACTGTGGCGGTGGCCTGGCAAGTTGCTGCAGGCCGCCGCGCTACGGACACGATTGGCCGGCGTCGCTTACCGCCGCGCGAGCTGGGTGCGCGCCGTCCATGGCGACGGGCAGGTGCGCGAGGTCGAGATCGAAAGCGCGCGCGGGACCGAACGCTTCGCCTGCGACCAAGTCGCGGTCGGCTACGGCCTGGTGCCGAACACCGAACTCGCCGCGCAACTGGGCTGTGCGCTCGAGATCGACGGGCGCCATCCGCGGGTACGCGTCGACGAGCGGCTGATGACCAGCGTCGAGCGCGTGTACGCGGCGGGCGAAGCCTGCGGCATCGGCGGCGTCGATGTGGCGCGCGTCGAAGGCGCGATGGCCGGCCACGCCGCCGCCGGCGCCGACGACGCCGCGCGCGCGTTGCTGCCGCGCCGTCGTCATGCGCGCGCCTTCGCCGCACTGTTGCCGCGCTACTTCGATCTGCGCGACGAGGTGCGCAACCTCGCCGAGCCGGCCACCGTGGTGTGCCGCTGCGAGGACGTGCCGCTGGCGCAACTGCAAGGTTATTCCGACGCGCGTGCGGCCAAGCTCGCCACGCGCTGCGGCATGGGCAGTTGCCAGGGCCGCATCTGCGGCACGGCGCTGGCCGAATTGGGTCTGCTGGTACCGGCGACGCGCGCGCATGCCGCGCGGCCGCCGGTTTTTCCCACCCGGCTGGCCAGCTTGGCCGCAGCCGGTTCTTGTTCCGATCGTACTTTCCTTACCGAATCCAAAGGGTCTGTCCAATGAGCAATGCTTCGTTCTGGCGTGGCGTCATCCCCGCGATCACCACCCCGTTCCATGCCGACGGCGCGATCGATCACGCCTTCCTCGCCGAACACGCGCGCACCTTGATCGATGCCGGCTGCGTCGGCATCGTGCCGCTGGGCTCGCTCGGCGAAGCGGCGACGCTGAGCTTCGAGGACAAGCTGGCGATCCTGCGCACCCTGGTCAAGGCGCTCGACGGCCGCGCGCCGGTGATCCCCGGCATCGCCGCGTTGTCGACCGACGAAGCCGTGCGCCTGGCGCGCGAGGCCGAAGCGATCGGCTGCGCCGGTCTGATGGTGCTGCCGCCGTACGTGTATTCGAGCGACTGGCGCGAAATGAAGGCGCATGTGCGCGCGGTGATCGAAGCGACCGGGCTGCCGTGCATGCTCTACAACAACCCGATCGCCTACAAGACCGATTTCGTCCCCGAGCAGATCGCCGAACTCGCCGCCGAGCTGCCGAACCTGCAGGCGGTCAAGGAATCGTCCACCGACGTGCGCCGCTTCGCCGCGATCCGCTCGCTGCTCGGCGAGCGCCTCGACCTGTTGGTCGGCATGGACGACGCGGTGGTCGAGGGCGTGGCGATGGGCGCGACCGGCTGGATCGCCGGCCTGGTCAACGCCTATCCGAAGGAATCGGTGCAGTTGTTCGAGCTCGCGCGCGACGGCGGCGCCCGCGCCGCGGCCGACCTGTACGCCTGGTTCCTGCCGCTGCTGCGCCTGGACACCGTGCCGAAGTTCGTCCAACTGATCAAGCTGGTGCAGCAGCGCGTCGGCCTGGGCAGCGAACACGTGCGCGCGCCGCGCCTGGTCCTGGTCGGCGCCGAGCGCGAGGCCGCGCTGGCGGTGATCGATCGCGCGATCGCCGCGCATCCGGGCCGCTGAGATGGGCGCGCGCGAACCGGTACTGATCGAAGGACGCTGGCAGGCCTCGCGCGATGCCGGCGGCGACTTCCGCGCCTTCGATCCGACCCGCGGCACGCCGTTCGGCCCGGCGTTCCCGGTGTCCGGCGCGGCCGACGCCGAGGCCGCGCTGGCTTCGGCCTGCGCGGTCGCCGCCGAACTGGCCGCGGCCGATCCCGAGCGCATCGCCGAGTTTCTCGAGGCGTATGCGCTCGGCATCGAGCATGACGGGCCGGACCTGGTCGCGCTCGCGCACCTGGAAACCGCGTTGCCGATCGAGCCGCGTCTGGCCAAGGTCGAGCTGCCGCGCACCACCGGGCAGTTGCGCCAGGCCGCCCGCGCGGTGCGCGAGCGCTCGTGGACCCAGCCGGTCATCGACACCGCGGCCGGTCTGCGCAGCCATCTGGCGCCCTTGTACAAGCCGGTGCTGATCTTCGGGCCGAACAATTTTCCGTTCGCGTTCAACGCGGTGGCCGGCAGCGATTTCGCTTCGGCCATCGCCGCGCGCAACCCGGTCATCGCCAAGGTGCATCCCTCGCACCCGGCCACCAGCCAGCGTCTGGCCGAGCTGGCTCATCGCGCCCTGGTCGAGGCCGGCCTGCCGGCCGCGGCCTTGCAGGTGCTGTATCACCTAGACCCCGCGCAGGGGCTGGCCCTGGCCGGCGATGCGCGGCTCGGCGCGCTCGCCTTCACCGGCAGCCGCAATGCCGGGCTGGCGCTGAAAGCGCGGGCCGACGCGGCCGGCGTGCCGGCCTATCTGGAACTGTCGAGCGTCAATCCGGTGTTCCTGCTCGCAGGCGCACTGGCCGAGCGCGGCGAGGCCCTGGCGCAGGAATTCTTCGCCTCGTGCACGATGGGCGTCGGCCAGTTCTGTACCCATCCGGGCATCGTGGTGGTGCCGCGCGGCGCCGACGGCGATGCCTTCGTCGCCGCGGCCGCGGCCGCATTCGCGCAGGCGCCGTCCGGGGTGATGTTCTCGCGCGGCGTGCTCGACCATCTGCAGCAAGGCGTCGCGGCGTGGCGCGACGCCGGCGCCGAGCTCGTCGCCGGCGGTGCCGCCGTGGAGGGCGAAGGCTATCGCGTGCAACCGGCGCTGCTCAGCGTCGACGCCCATGACTTTCTCGCCGACCGGCGCCTGCAGAGCGAGGCGTTCGGCCCGGCCAGCCTGCTCGTGCGCGTCGACGGCATCGAGCAGGCGCTGGCGATCGCGCAAGGACTCGAAGGCAACCTCACCGGCACGATCTACGCCGGCGAACGCGATGCCGCCGACGAAGCCCGCCTCGCCGCCAGCCTGCGTCCGCGCGTCGGCCGCCTGATCGGCGCGCGCATGCCGACCGGCGTCGCGGTCAGCCCCGCCATGCACCATGGCGGTCCTTACCCGAGCACGGGGCACCCCGGCTTCACCGCGGTCGGGCTGCCGGCGGCGATCCGCCGCTTCGCCGCCCTGCATTGCTACGACCACGTCCGCGACGACTTGTTGCCGACCGAATTGCGCGACCGCAATCCCGGCGGCATCGCGCGCCAGGTCGACGGCCGCTGGACCTGCGACGACATCGGAGTTGCGTCATGACCCAAATCGGCAGCAACCAAATCGGCATCAATCAGCTCGGTATCAATCAGAGCGATATCAAACAGATCGGCACCAATCAGATCGGCGGCCTGACCCTGGAGCGGGCGCGGGCCGCGCTGCAACCCTGGCCGCAGCGCGCGCCGGCGATCGGCGCCGACGAGTACGCGCAACGCATCGAGCGAGCGCGTTCACTGATGCGTCGCGCGCGCTGCGAGGCCTTGCTGATCACCGCCGGCACCTCGTTGCGCTATTTCACCGGCGTGCCCTGGGGCGCTAGCGAGCGGCTGGTGGCGATGCTGCTGACTCTCGACGGCGACCCGGCGGTGATCTGCCCGGGCTTCGAGGCCGGGTCCTTGTCGCATGTGCTGAAGGTCCCCGGTGAACCGCGCCTGTGGGAAGAGCACGAAGACCCTTGCGCGCTCGTCCTCGACACCATGCGCGCGCGCGGCGCCGCTCGGCTCGCGCTCGATCCGGCCGCGCCGTATGCCGTCTTCAGCGCGTTGCGTGCGTTGGCGCCGACGCTCGACGTCGTCGATGCAAGCGCGATCGTCGACGGCTGCCGTGCGCGCAAGACCGAGGCCGAACTGGCGCTGATGAAGCAGGCCACGGCGATGACCCTGCAGGCGCACCGGCTCGCCGCCGGCCTGGCCGAAGAGGGCGTGAGCACCGCGACCTTGCGCCGTTTCATCGACGAGGCGCATCGCGCCTTCGGCGCCGACAACGGTTCGACCTTCTGCATCGTCCAGTTCGGCGAAGCGACCGCATACCCGCACGGCATTCCCGGCGAACAGACCCTGCGCGAAGGCGAACTGGTGTTGATCGATACCGGTTGCGCGGTGCAGGGCTATCAGTCCGACATCACCCGCACCTACATCTGCGGCCGCGCCGATGCACAGCAGACGCGGATCTGGGAACTCGAGCGCGCCGCGCAATTGGCTGCGTTCGATGCGGTGAGGCCCGGCGTCAGCGGCGAAGCGGTCGATCAGGCCGCGCGCGTCGTGCTCGAACGCGGCGGCCTGGGCCCGGACTATCGGCTGCCCGGCCTGCCGCACCGCACCGGCCACGGCTGCGGCATGAGCGTGCACGAGGCGCCGTACCTGGTGCGGGGCAATCGGGTAGGGCTGGAGCCCGGCAACTGCTGTTCGAACGAGCCGATGATCGTGGTGCCCGGGCAGTTCGGCGTGCGCCTGGAGGATCACTTCTACGTGACCGAGAACGGCGCGGCCTGGTTCACCCCGCCGTCGCCGGCGATCGACCGGCCGTTCGCAGACTGAGTCGCCTGGCGGACCTTCTGCATGGGCGGCCGGCGCGCGGCATCGGCGCATCCCTGCCAGCCATTCAGAAGGTCTCGCCGCGCGGCAGACACTTCAGGCACATCCGGGCGCGCGCGGTTTGCCGCATGATGGCCCGCATCCGTCCGAACCCCGAACGAGTCCCGCGATGATTTCGACCCGATCCGTTTCGCTGCGCGCGCCTCTGGCCGCGCTGACCGCTGCCGTGTTGCTCGGCCTCAGTCTGGCCCCGGCCTTCGCCGCCGAGCCCGTCGCCGCGACGCCGCCCGCCACCGCGGCCGCCGATGCGACCGCGCGCGAGAGCGAGGCCGGTGCGCGTTTCAAGGCGCTGTACACGCGCGAATGGAAGTGGCGGCAGGCGCAGTTCGCCGGCGGCGACGACGAAGACGTGCAGGGCCAGGCGTCGAGCCGCCTGCCGAAGGTCGACCTCGCCACCCAGGCCGAGCGCGAGCGCTACTGGGCGCAGGTGCTGAAGGAACTCGACGCGATCGACAAGGCCCAACTGCGCGGCGAAGACCCGGTCAACTACGAGGTGTTCCGCCAGCAGATCCAGAGCCTGCTCGCCAACCAGCGCCTGCGCGGTTGGGAAATGCCGTTCAACAGCGACAGCGCGTTCTGGACCAACCTGGGCTTCACCGCGCGCCGGCCGATCCGCGACGCCGAAGGCTACCGGCGCTACCTCGGCCAGTTGCGCGACATCCCGCGTTATTTCGACGAACAGATCGACAACATGCGCGCCGGCCTGGCGCGCGGCTACAGCGTGCCGCGGGTGACCCTGACCGGCCGCGACGCTTCGATCAAGGAAGTGGTCGACGCCAAGCTCGAAGACAACCTGCTCTACACCCCGTTCAAGCAGATGCCGGCCAACATGCCGGCGGCCGAACAGACGCGCCTGCGCGCCGAGGCGGCCAAGGCGATCGACGAGCAGGTGCTGCCGGCGTACCGCAAGCTGCTGGCCTTCATGCAGAACGAATACATGAAGCAGGCCCGCACCACCCTGGCGGCCGAGGCCATGCCCGACGGTGAGGCGCTGTACCGGGCCAAGATCCGCGAATACACCACGCTCGACCTGCCGCCGGCGCAGATCCACAAGATCGGCCTGGAGGAAGTGGCGAAGATCCGCGCGCAGATGGATCAGACCATCGCCAAGACCGACTTCAAGGGCAGCTTCCCCGAATTCCTGCATTACCTGCGCACCGATCCGAAGTTCTATCCCAAGACCGGCGACGAGCTGCTGATGCGCGCCTCGTGGCTGGCCAAGCGCGTCGACGGCCAGATCGGCAACTACATCGGCCTGCTGCCGCGCCAGCGCTTCGCGATCCGGCCGGTGCCGCCGGACCTGGCGCCGTTCTACACCGCCGGCCGCGGCGGCCGCGACGTCTACCTGGTCAACACCTACGACCTGCCGTCGCGCCCGCTGTTCAACCTGGCCGCGCTGACCCTGCACGAATCCGCGCCGGGCCATTCCCTGCAGACCTCGCTCGCGGCCGAGCACGAAGGCCTGCCGGATTTCCGCCGCTACACCTACATCTCCGCCTACGGCGAAGGCTGGGCCCTGTACTCGGAGAAGCTCGGCATCGAGATGGGCCTGTACGACACGCCGTACGACTACTTCGGTTACCTGACCTACCAGATGTGGCGGGCCAGCCGGCTGGTGGTCGACACCGGCATCCATCACCTGGGCTGGAGCCGCGAACGGGCACAGGCCTTCCTGCGCGACAACACCGCGCTGAGCGAGCACGAGATCCAGACCGAAGTCGACCGCTACATCGGCTGGCCGGGCCAGGCGCTGTCCTACTACCTCGGCCAGATGAGCATCGAACGCGCGCGCGCGAAGGCCGAGCAGGCCCTGGGCCAGGACTTCGACATTCGCGCTTTCCACGATGCGATTCTCGCCCTCGGGTCGGTGCCGCTGCCGGTGCTGGAGCAGCGTGCGGATCGGTTCATCGAGGAGAGTCGCGCCAAGGCCGCGGCGCAGCGGGCGAAGACCGCCGCTGCGGCGCCGGGCGCGGCGGCGAAGTCCTGAGCGATTCGCTGGAGGCGATTTTGGCTTCGGGTGCGTCGCTCCGGTTGTAGGAGCGACGTGTGTCGCGGCCACGGGACGCGCAAGAGCAATAGGGCCGTCGTCATTCGCCGAAGCGGCGTGCCTTCTGTCATGGGTAGGGGCGACGCAAGTCGCGACCGCGCAGCCCCGGCCACCCGCGCCGCCATCCGCAGATTCGCGGTCGCGGCTTGCGCCGCTCCTACCCTGCGACAGCAGGCCGTTTCGATGGGTGGCATAGGCATTGGTGTGTCAGCGCGTCCCTTGGTCGCGGCTTACGCCGCTCCTACAGGGGACGGCTGCGCCGCGTTCTGATGCTGGCTTTGGCCGTGCGCGGTATCGCACTTGCGAAGGCAACGGAAGACCCGGAGGGCGGCCCGCAGGGATGCGGGCCGTTTTTCATCGGGACAGGGATGTCCCGTATGAAAAATCCCTGCGGAGGCACCGCTCGTGCGGGCCTGTGATTCAAAAAGAAGCATTTTTCTTTGGTTACCTTTCTTTTGTTGCTTTAGACAAAAGAAAGTAACCCGCCGCTTTAGTGGCGGAAGCTTTGGGTTTGATCTTGATCTATTGAACGAGAGAAGCGCCGCGAGACCGTCGCAGCGATGTCGCGGCTTGCGCCGCTCCTACCCTGGCGAAAGCACGCCGCTTCGATGAAATGACGAAAGCCACGTTATCTCTGCGCGTCCCGTGGTCGCGACTCACGTCGCTCCTACAGGATGGCGACGCTGCGCCCCGGGATTCAGGCGCAACCCTTGTAGGAGCGGCATGAGCCGCGACCGCGCAGGAATGGCGGCGTCACTCCAGTACTAAGGTGCAGCTTGCTAGCCGCGACCGTGCAGTGACGATCCGGCAGCGCTGCCCTCAACGCCCAGCGGGCTCAGGCAACCCCCACCCACGCCAATGCCGCGCGTATTGCGCCTGCGGCAGCAGGACGAACACCGGTCGCGCTTCGGGCTTCAGCCAGGCGAGCAGGCGGTCCATCTCACCGTCGTCCATGGCGGTGCAGCCGGCGGTGGCTTCGCCGGGGGCTTTCCACAGGTGGGCGAAGATGCAGCTGCCGGCGCCGGCGATGCCGCCGGGGTTGTGTTCGATCACGAAACCCTGGCGGTAGCGTTGGTCGCCGCCGGCGTGGAGATCGCGGCGCATCGGTTCGGTGGAGCCGGCGACGGCGGCGTCGCCGACGGTCCTCGCATCGACGATGCGGTTGTACAAGGGCGAGTCGGCGACGTCGATGCAGTAGTCCGACACGGTCATCGCGCTGTAGGGCAGGGCGGTCGCGACCCGGTCGGCGTAGCCGAAGGCGGTGCCGATGCGGAACAGGCCGGCCGGGGCGCGGCCGTCGCCTTCGCGCTTGATCGGGCCGTCCTGCTGCGCCGGATGCAGGCCGAGACCCCAGGCCGAGCCGGCGCGGCCGATCGTCACTTCGGCCGGGTCGCCGACGGGGCGCCACCGCTGGCCGTCACGCTCGAAGCGCTGCAATCGGCCCTGGTTGGCGTCCCAGCCCGCCGTGGTCACGACCACCAATTGCCTGGCCTGACTGGTTTCGCCGCCGTAGCGGTCGCTGCCGGTCGTGGCGCAGCCAGCGAGCATCAGGGCCAGTCCCGCGGCGATGAGGCCGGCGAACCAGCGCGGTCCCGAGGCGGACTTGAGCCCGGCCCTGGGCCTGGCTGGGGATTCGCGCACGGGCGAGGGCAAACCGAAGGACCGGAGCATGGGCATTCCTCGCAGCGCATCGCGCGGCATCAGGTGTCGAGCATGTCCTGGATGCGCTCGGCGTTGCTGTCGAGCTGGCTGAGCCGGCCCTGGCCGCGTTCGCACAGCAGGATGAAGATCAGGTCGAGCAGGTGCTGCAGCGCCGACTGGTACAGCAGCGGCTCGACATGGGCGCGCTCGTCGTGGGCCGACACCAGCAGGGAGAAATCGGCGTGGGCGCGCAGCGGGTTGGGGGTGTGGCGGGTCACCGAGACGACCTTGCCGCCGGCTTCGCCGAAGGTGCGCGCCAGGTGGCACAGCGCGGTCTGCTTGCCCAGCTCGGAGAACACCAGCAGCAGGTCGTTCTGGTTCGCGGTCGCGGTGCTTGCGGTCATCAGCACCGGGTCGAAATGGTGGACGCTGAGGATGCCGATCATCGCCAGCTTCATCGCCAGGGCGCGGGCCGGGATGCCGTCCTCGCCCAGGCCGATGATGAACACCCGGCGCGCGTCCTGGACCAGCTCGGCGATCGCGTCGATGCGCTCGGCCGGGTTGATCAGCCGGGTTTCCTCCTCGGCGCGGGCCTTGCCGTGCCACAGGCGCTCGGCCAGGGCCGCGTGCGGGTCGGCATGGACCGACTCGACCGCGTGAGCGTCGTCGTGGCCGTCGCCGCGCGCGACCGCCTCGCCGATCGAGTACTTCAGGTCCGGATAGCCCTTGAAGCCGAGCTTCTGGCTGAACTTGACCACGCTGGACTGGCTGATGCCGAGCGCGTTGGCCAGCTGCTGCGAGGAATAGTCGCGCAGCAGGTGCGCGTTCTCGAGCAGGTAATCGGCGATCCGGCGTTCGATCGCCGACATCTGGTCGCGTTCGGAGCGGATCTTGAGCAAGGGCGACATCGGCGGGTCCAGTCCTGTACGGCTAATCCTGTGGCGAGACCGGAGCGGCTCAGACGTCGAGCGGTTCCAGGCCGCGGATCTCGCGGATGCCCAGGCCCGGCGCGTCGGTCACCGTGATCTCCGATTCGTTGAAGATAACTCCCCCGTCGACCGGATTGAACGCGCACAGCGAGGGACCGTCCAGATCCACCTTGGTGATCACGTTCGACTTGGCCACCGCCAGGTGCACCGCGGCGGCGACGCTGATGCTGGTCTCGATCATGCAGCCGATCATGCATTCGACCCCGTACATGGCGGCGATGTCGGCGATCTGGATGGCCTTGGACAGGCCGCCGGTCTTCATCAGCTTGATGTTGATGATGTCGGCCGCGCGCATCCGGATCAGGTCGATGACCTCGGCCGGGCCGAACACGCTCTCGTCGGCCATGATCGGGGTGTGGACCCGATCGGTGACGTACTTCATGCCGTCCAGGTCCTGCGCCTTGACCGGCTGCTCGACCAGTTCCAGGCGCACGCCGGCGTCTTCGAGGGTCTGCAGGGCGTAGACCGCCTGCTTAGCGGTCCAGCCCTGGTTGGCGTCCAGGCGCAGCAGGGCGCGGCCCTCGACCGCGGCATAGATCGCCTTGACCCGCTCGATGTCGACGCCGATGTCCTTGCCGACCTTGATCTTCAACGACTCGAAGCCGCGGTCGACCGCGGCGATCGAGTCGGCGACCATCTTCTCGATGTAGTCGACGCTGATGGTGATGTCGGTGGTGATGACCGGGTCGCCGCCGCCGAGCATCTTGTACAGCGGGGCGCCGTAGAGCTGGCCCCACAGGTCGTAGACCGCGATCTCGACCGCGGCCTTGGCGCTGGAATTCTTCTCCAGCGCGCCCTGGATCAGGCCGGTGATGCGGTTGAGGTTGGCGATCTCCTCGCCGATCAGGCGCGGCGAGATGAACTTGCGGATCGCCTCGACGATCGAGCCGTGGGTGTCGCCGGTGATCACCGCCGTCGCCGGCGCTTCGCCGTAGCCGACGTGGCCGGTGTCGGTGTGGACGGTGACGACGATGTCCTCGACCACGTCGACCGTGCGCAGTGCGGTCTTGAACGGAGTCTTGAGCGGTACCCGCAGCATGCCGAATCGGATGTCGGTGATCTTCATGTGGTCGGTAGGGTCTGGGTTCGTTCGGCGTGTTCGGTGGTTGGGAGAGGCGGCGCCCGGCGACGCTACTTCGAAAGGTGTCGACGGCGATGTGAAGCCGTCGGCCCGTACGGGGGAGAGCAAGGTTCTCCGCCGGAAGCGGGCCGGCTCATGGACGTATACGTTGAATGCTGGTGATCCGGTCCACGGTCGGCTGCTCGCGGTTGAACAGCAGCGGCACCAACGGCGTCACCGAGACGCCGTTGAGGTGCACGCGCGCCAGCTCGCCGGTGCGGTCGCGGAAGGTGATGCCGGTGGTGTCGTGGATCACGTAGGGCCAGCCGTCCTCGTGGCCGACCACCATCATCACGTGGCCGGGGATGTAGATCAGGTCGCCGACTTCCAGGGTCTTGACGATCTTCAGGCGTTCCTCGTGGCCGAGGTCCTCGGCTAGCTCGATGCGGTTGTAGGCCGGGCTGACCGCCTGATCGCGGGTATTGCGCGGCAACTGCACGCCGAAGCTGCGGTAGATCTCGGACACGAAACCGCTGCAGTCGCGGGTGTTGTAGGAGTGGCCCCAGCCGTAGCGTTCGCCGAGGAACTTGAAGCCCTGGCGGACCAAGTTGGCCTGGGTCAGCGGCAGATAATCGGTGGAAACATCGGCGATGCGCGGCAGCAGCGCCGGGGAAAACCGCAGCCGCCCGGCTTCGTCGCGATACGGCAGCTCGATCACATGCGAGGCGTAATGGTGTTGGCCGTTGACCGGGCGCTCGGCCGGCCAGTCGGCGAGCAGCGGCACGCGCACGCCCATCTCCAGCTGCACGTCGGACACGCCGGGCCGTTCGGGCGTGTGCACGGTGCGCGCGCTCGCACCGGTCACCACCAGGTAGGGGGTCTTGCGGGTATAGGCGAAGATCGGCTTGGCCTCGCCCTCGGCGATGCGCTCTTTCTCGACCCAGGCCGCGTACAGCTCGCTGACCACGAACCAGTACTTGCGGTCGCGGCTCTCGTGCACGATCGCCACCGGCGTGCCCGGGAACAGCGCGCTCTCCTGGTAGCGGTCGATGTCGGTGTCGCCGCGCGAAGTGAACACGCGCAAGCGCGTCGGGAAGGTGCGCAGGTCGGCGCGGCGGACCACCATGCCGTAGCGGGTGTCCTGTTCGGCCGGGATCGCATCGAGGGCCAGGGCCTCGCCGAGCTGTTGCAGGGTCTGCGCCGGCACCGCCTCGCCGCGTTCGTCGTACAGGGTTTCCGCGCGCGCCTGCGACAGCGGCGCGATCCACGCGTGGACCTGCGCACGTCGCAGTTTCGCGGGGAGATGTTCGATATCGTGCACCGACGGGTCGAGCCGGTGCAGGCGTCGGTTCTGCGCGGCGATCGCGGCGCGGTCGAGTATCGTCGCGTCGGGCCGGGCCTGCTGGCGTATCCAGTAGTCCGCGTTCAATTGCCCCTCCTCGATCCCTATGACGCCGGTTGCGTTCGCCTCGGCGGCCGGCGCACGCGGCGCCTCGCGTGCGAGCGCCGGTGCCGTGCCCCATGGCGCGGCGGCGAGCCAGGCCGCGAGCAACAGCGCGGCGCGGCGGCGGGAAGGCTGCGGGTGGCGAATGTCGTCAGGCATCGCTTCAAGCTCCGGGCGCGCTGGGCCGATCCCGCGCGCCGTCACAGGCCCGATGCCGGTCGTCCGGCACCCACCCGGCTTCGACGAACGCGCGACGTCGGGTCGGTCCGCAGAATACATACTTCCTACAAAAAATAGATAGAGAATAATTTATTGACCGGGTACGCCCTTCATGTTACACAGCCATGAATCGATGGCCCCCGCGTGGGTGACACCAGGTATGGATCCCGTGAACGACCTGCTGTTTATCGCTCCCCGCGCGAGGGCCATCGTCTCGTTCGCCAGGAGTTGGCGGGCGGCCGTGCTGGCCGCGGCGCTGGCCGTGGCCGCACCGGCCTGGGCCGAGACTGCGCCCGCGGACGATGCCGGCGAACGCCTCGCCGCCATCGTGGCCCTGGTCGACAGCGGTCATTTCGAAGGCGCCCGCGCCCGCATCGACGAGGCCCTGGCCCGCCCCGGGTTGACCGCACCGCAGCGCCAGGCGGTGGAGTTCGAGCGCGAACGCATGCGCCGCATCCGCCTGGATTTCACCCTCGACGAAGCCCAGGCCCAGGCCAGGCTGCGCGAACAGATCCCCGACTTGCGCGCCGACGAGTTCGCCGCCTGGGACCGCGCCGGCCTGCTCGAATACCTGATCATCGACGGCGACAAGCGCTACTTCCAGCGCGCGCCGTCGAACCTGTTCCGGCTCAGCGCGCAAGCGCTCGCGCGGCGCAAGCCCGGCGCCAAGCCGTTGAGCCATGGGCCGATGGAAGTGCTCAACGCCCATCACGCCGAAGTGCGCGACGCCGCCCTCGCCAGCGGGCTCGGCCATGTCGCGCCCAGGCGCGTGCGGGTGACGCAGTCGTTGACCGTCGAAGCCGATGCGGTGCCGGCCGGCAAGAGCGTGCGCGCGTGGCTGCCGTACCCGCGCGCCCTGCCGCGCCAGCAGGAAGGCGTCCGTTATCTGGCCAGCACCCCGGCGCGTCATCGCATCGCCCCGGAGTCGGCCCCGCAGCGCACGGTCTATCTGGAGCAAACCGCGCAAGCCGGCCGGCCGACCAGGTTCGAGGTGCAGTACGAGCTGACCGTGTACGGCCAATACCGCGCGATCGACCCGGACCAGGTGGTGCCGGCGCCGCTGAACCAGGACACCCGGCCGTATCTGGGCGAACGCGCGCCGCACATGGTCTACACCGAGGCGCTGCGCAAGTTCTCGCGCGAGGTGGTGGGCGAGGAAACCAATCCCTACCGCATCGCCAGGAAGCTGTACGCCGCGGTCGACCGCATCCCGTGGGCCGGCGCGCGCGAGTACTCGACGATTTCCAACATCAGCGACTACGCCCTGCACGCCGGCCACGCCGACTGCGGCCAGCAGACCCTGCTGTTGATGACCCTGCTGCGCCTCAACGGCATTCCCGCGCGTTGGCAATCGGGCTGGGTCTACGGCGACGACGGCTACACCAACATGCACGACTGGGCCTGGATGTATCTGGCGCCCTACGGCTGGATGCCAGTCGATGTCACGACCGGCCGCTTTGATTCGTCCGACGCGCAGCTCGCCGACTTCTATTTCGGCGGCTTCGATGCCTATCGCATCGCGTACAACGACGACTACGGCCGCGATTTCGTTCCGGCCAAGACGCACGAACGCTCCGACACCGTGGATTCGCAACGGGGCGAGGTCGAGTGGGAAGGGGGAAATCTTTACTTCGACCAATGGGACTACGACTACGAGGCACACGTGCTGCCCGCCAAGGCCTGAGCCGGCGGAGCGGCGTCCATCATTCTGGGGAGGAAGTGCGGTATGAACGGCAAGACCTTGCGTAAGTCCGGGCTGTGCATGGCGATGGGGATCTGCCTTGCTTCGATGGCGCTGCAGCCGGCGCTGGCGGCCAACACCGACGGCTCGCTCGCCGGGCGGGCGACCGCCGGCGCCGAGGTCACGGTGCGCAGCACCGAGACCGGCTTCACCCGCACCGTGAAGGCCGACGAGAGCGGCAACTACCGCTTCCCGTTCCTGCCGATCGGCACCTATCAACTGCAGGCCAGCAAGGACGGCGCCGCGGTCGGCGAGCCGATCGAGGTGGTGGTGAGCCTGGGCAACGAGGCCAACATCAATCTCGGCGACGCGACCAATCTCGGGGCGGTGCAGGTGATCGGCTCGCGGGTGATCTCGCCGGTCGACGTGCGTTCGACCGAGTCGGCGACCAACGTGACCAAGGCCGAACTCGAACGCGTGCCGGTCGGACGCGATGCGCAGTCGGTGGCCCTGCTCGCGCCCGGCGTGATCCAGGGCCAATACGGCGGCGCCTCGTTCGGCGGCTCGTCGGTGTCGGAAAACGCGGTCTACATCAACGGCCTCAACGTCACCGACTTCTACAAGCGGGTCGGCTTTTCCTCGGTGCCGTTCGGCTTCTTCAAGGAGTTCCAGGTCAAGACCGGCGGCTACTCGGTCGAGTACGGCCGCACCACCGGTGGCGTGATCAACGCGGTCACCCAGTCGGGCACCAACGAGTTCCACTACGGCGCCGAGCTGGTATGGGAACCGGCCTCGCTGCAGTCCAAGGGCAAGAACCACTACGACGCCGACGGCAATCCGTTCCGCATCGCCAGCAAGGACCAGTACGACCGGACCAATCTCAACGTCCACGCCTCCGGTCCGATCGTCAGGGACAAGCTGTTCTTCTATGCGATGTACGAGTTCCGCGACTACCAGCCGGAGAGCACCAACGACGCCGGCAGCACTTTCTTCAAGGGCAAGTCCGACAAGGGCTTCTGGGGTGCCAAGCTCGATTGGCAGATCAGCGACAAGCACCTGCTCGAATTCCTGGCCTTCTCGGACAAGAACGAGACCACCACCGACAACTATCTGTACGACTTCGACGCCGGCCAGCGCGGCAACCGCTCCAACACCCAGTTCAACGAGGCCGGCGGCACCAATTGGGCGCTGACCTACACCGGCTACCTCACCGAGAACTTCTCGATGAAGGCCCTGTACGGCGAGAACAAGCGCGACCGCATCCAGAGCAGTCTCAACGACATCGCCTGCGATGCGGTGCAGGACCGCCGCGTCGCCGGCCTGCCGCAGATCGGCTGCGTCTCCTCGGCGCAGATCGAGGTCGGCCTGGACAAGCGCGAGGCGGCGCGGCTGGACTTCGAGTGGCAGCTCGGCAACCACCTGCTGCGCTTCGGCCTGGACCGCGAGGTCAACACCTCCGACAACGAGAGCTTCTACCCGGGGCCGTCGCGCAAGTTCTTCCAGATCTACCCGACCCGTCCGGGCACCACCCTGGAGAACGGCGGCGTCGTGCCGGCCGGCGTAACCGCCTACGTGCGCGCGCGCCAGCAGGAAGTGCGCGGCAACTTCGAGTCGATCAATTCGGCCTACTACCTCGAAGACAACTGGCAGATCACCCCGGACTTCATGCTCAACGCCGGCGTGCGCATCGAAGGCTTCGACAACAAGAACGGCGAGGGCAACACCTACATCAAGATCGACGACATGGTCGCGCCGCGCCTGGGCTTCTCCTGGGACTTCAAGGGCGACGGCCGCTCCAAGGTGTTCGGCAACGTCGGCCGCTACTTCCTGCCCATCGTCAACCAGATCAACGTCAAGCAGGCCGGCGCTTTCCTCGACGAGCGCACCTTCTACGTGTTCAACGGCCTGGAGCCGTTCCAGTACAACGGCTCGACCTACTACCGTCCGATCCTGGGCGCGCAGATCGGCGCGGTCGACAACAGCCAGGGCGACGGTACCGTCGGCGACCTGCGCAGCGAGGTCGACGCCGACATCGACCCGGTCTACCAGGACGAGGCCATCCTAGGCTTCCAGTCGATGATCGACGACACTTGGTCGTGGGGCGTGCGCGGCATCTACCGCCGCCTGCACAACGCCATCGACGACATGGAGATCACCTCCAACGGCATCCTGTGCGGCGGCGAGCCCGGCAGCATCGGCTACGTCATGGCCAACCCCGGCAAGGACGTGACCCTCTACACCGACACCAACTGCGACGGCACCAACGACGGGTTCGTCACCATCGACACCTCGCGCGCCGGCTGGGCCTTGTACGACGACGACGGCAACTACGTCGGCGAGCGCGGCTGGGTCAAGCCCAAGCGCACCTACCGCGCGCTGGAGTTCATGATCGATCGCGCCTGGGACGACAAGTGGGCGTTCAACGCCTCCTACACCTGGTCCAAGAGCGAGGGCAATGCGGAAGGGCCGTCGAATTCGGACTTCGGTTTCGACAATACCGGCCGCACCGAGTCCTTCGACGACCCGTTCGTTAACTTGAACGGCAACGGCCCCCTACCGAACGACCGCCGCCACCAGATCAAGCTGCGCGGCGCCTACGCATTCGACGATCATTGGTCGGTGGGCGCGACCTTGAACGCGCAGTCGGGCCGGCCGATCAACGCCTTCGGCAAGGGCAATCCGTTCGACGACACCAGCTACCACAGCTTCTACGTTTGCGTGTCCAACTGCACCGCGGACGCCTCGCAGCGCGTGTACGAACTGCGCCGGCGCGGCTCCGGCGGCCACCTGCCGTGGACCTTCGACATCGGCGCCAGTCTGACCTACCAGCGTTCGATCGGCGAAGCCGACCTGCGGGTCAAGCTGGCGGTATATAACCTGCTCAACAATCAGCGCAAGCTCGAAGTCGACGACGAGTTCGAGACCGGCATCGGCGTGCCGAACGAGTTCTACCGTTACGGCACCGGCTACCAGAGCCCGCGCTACGCCCAGCTGACCGTGTCCGTGGATTTTTGATGCGCCACCCCTTGGCGGCCCGGGATGGGGCCGCCATTCTTTCCCGCAGGGCCGCCCGATGCGACACAGACCCCGTTGGCCGGCCCTGATTTTTATTATCGCTTCGCTCGCGGCGCCGTCGACCGGCGCCGCGGCGGAACGCGTTGATAGACCGGATGCCTCTGAGCCGGAACGGCGCGCGCTGGACCGGATCTTCGACGACGCGATGGCGCGCTATCGCTTGCCGGGGCTGGCGATCGGCATCGTCGAAGACGGTGTGGTGACCTATCAGCGCACCGCCGGCGAACGGGTCGCCGGCGAGGGCGCGCCGATCACGCCGGATACGGTGTTCAAGATCGCCTCGAACACCAAGTCGATGACCACTGCCTTGCTGGCCCGCCTGGTCGACGCCGGCAAGCTGCGCTGGGACGACCCGGTCACCCGGCATCTGCCGGACTTCCGCATGCACGAGGACTGGGTCACTCGCGAGATGCAGGTGCGCGACCTGCTGATCCACAACAGCGGCCTGCGCGCCGGCGCCGGCGACCTGATGCTGTGGCCGGAGCCGAACGATTTCACCCGCGCCGACATCCTGCACGGGCTGCGCTATCTCAAGCCGCTGCACAGCTTCCGTTCTCGCTACGACTACGACAATCTGCTCTACATCGTCGCTGGCGAAGTCGCCGCCGCGGCCGGCGGCGCGCCGTACGAGACCTTGCTGCAGCGCGAAGTGTTCGCGCCGCTGGGCCTGTCGCGCTGCCGGGTCGGCGCCTGGAGCCGCGACGCGCTCGGCGACGTCGCCCAGCCGCACGTGC
>NZ_JBPKJP010000053.1:0-29369 GCF_051217035.1 Lysobacter sp. 1R34A | reverse complement strand
GGCGGCGGTGGCGTCGTGCGGGATCGGCGGCGGCAGGTTGGCCGGCGGCGGCGGCAGCGTGGGCGCCGAAACCGGCGGAACGGTTCCGGGCGAAGTGAAGGCGGGGGGCTGAGTGACGCTGGGTGGAGCCGTCGGAGGTGGCGCAGTGGCGGGAGCCACCGGCCGCGGCGGACGCACTGTTTGCGGCGGCGCTTCGCGCGCGATTCGCTCGGCCAGGGTTTCGTCGCCGCGGTGGTCGAATCTCGCTTCGCTCAGGGACTCGGCCTGCTCCGCCACGCGCTGCTCGAGCCGGGACAGCCGCGCCCTGAGCCCGGCGATTTGCGCCAGCGCCACGATGAGCAGGATCGGCACCAACACCACCGCCAGAATCAACAAACCGATCAGTGCTTCCATCACCCGTCCCTGTTCCATGTGCCGTGCGCTTGGTCACGAACGTTACACCAAGCCGCAAGCCTTGAAGGACAAGGCTTCACGCATTCTATACACAGCTTGTTCACCACATATCGCGTTGACGGAATCGGGAAACCACACTATGTTGTGCCTGTCGGTGCCGATCGCGAGATCGGCTCAATAGGGAAGCCGGTAAGGACGCAGCCGTTGCGACGTCCAAAGCCGGCGCTGCCCCGCAGCGGTATGGGAAACGAACGCTATCAAGCACTGGGCGCGCCTCGCGCCTGGGAAGCGGTAGCCAGTAGGAGACGCGAGTCGTCGTGTCCCGAGCCCGAAGACCTGCCGACAGCCGCGCGCTGCACACCGCGCGGTACCGGCCCAGGAGTCTTCGGGGGAAGACGGCCGGTGTCGCAGCACGATGGCTCCGCCGTCGTGCTCGTTCCGTTGCGGCGCCGCCACGCGCGCCGAGACGGAACGCGCCCGTCTCGGGCCGCGCGACACCTCGCCTGCAAGCTCCCGAGTTCCGCGCCCGCGGGGGCATGGCCGTGCCATCCGACGACGCCGCTGCGCGGCCGGTCGTCGATGGCGCGTCCGCGTTCTCCGCGCGTCGCCCTTCGCGGGAAGGTCGGCGATCCGTGCACCCACGCCCCGGAGTTACGCCATGACCACGCTCGCACCCGAATCGTCCGCCGCCTCCCCCGCCGCCGACGCCGCCGCCCGACCCGCCCGCGACCCGCAAGCCGGCACCGGCTTCGCGCTGACCCCGCCCGCGGCCAACCTGACCATGAGCGTGACCAAGCGCAACGGCCGCCGCGAGCCGGTTGACCTCAACAAGATCGTGCGCGCGGTGACCCGCAGCGGCGAAAACCTGTACGCGGTCGACCCGATGCGCGTGGCCACCCGCACCATTTCCGGCCTGTACGACGGCGCGACCACGCGCGAGCTCGACGAGCTGTCGATCCGCACCGCCGCCCTGCTGACCGCCGAAGAACCCGAATACGGCCGTCTCGCCGCGCGCCTGCTCGCCGGCGTGATCGAGAAGGAAGTCGCCGGCATCGAGATCCATGCGTTCTCGCAGTCGATCCAGCGCGGCTACGATCTGGGCCTGATCAACCAGCGCCTGCTCGACTTCGTCCAGGCCAACGCGCGCAAGCTCAACGACGCGATCGACCGCAACCTCGACGCGAAGTTCGACTACTTCGGCCTGCGCACCCTGTACGACCGCTACCTGCTGCGCCACCCGACCGCGCGCACCGTCATCGAAACCCCGCAGCAGTTCTTCCTGCGCATCGCCTGCGCGCTCAGCGAGGACGTCGGCGATGCGCTCGCCCTGTACCGGCGCATGGCCCAGCTCGACTACATCCCCAGCTCGCCGACCCTGTTCAACGCCGGCACCACTCACGAGCAACTGTCGAGCTGCTTCCTGCTCGACTCGCCCGAGGATTCGCTGGAAGCCATCTACAAGCGCTACATGGACGTGGCCAAGCTCAGCAAGTTCAGCGGCGGGATCGGCCTGAGCTATACCCGCATCCGTTCGCGCGGCTCGCTGATCCGTTCCACCAACGGCCTCAGCAACGGCATCGTGCCCTGGCTGAAGACCCTCGACGCCTCGGTCGCCGCGGTCAACCAGGGCGGCAAGCGCAAGGGCGCGGCCTGCGTCTACCTGGAGCCGTGGCATGCCGACGTCGAGGAGTTCCTAGAGCTGCGCGACAACACCGGCGACGAAGCGCGCCGCACCCACAACCTCAACCTGGCCAACTGGATTCCCGACGAATTCATGCGCCGGGTCGAGGCCGACGCCGACTGGTCGCTGTTCGACCCGTCCAAGGTGCCGCAGCTGACCGACCTGTGGGGCGAGGCCTTCGACCGCGCCTACCACGCCGCCGAAGCGGCCGGCCTGGCGGTCAAGAAGGTCAAGGCGCGCGACATCTACGGCCGGATGATGCGCACCCTGGCGCAGACCGGCAACGGCTGGATGAACTTCAAGGACAAGTCCAACCGCGCCTCCAACCAGACCCTGCGCGAGGGCAACGTCATCCACCTGTCCAACCTGTGCACCGAGATCCTCGAGGTCACCTCGCAGGACGAGACCGCGGTCTGCAACCTGGGCTCGATCAACCTCTCGCATCACGTCGAAATGTACGAGGGCCCCAGCGCTAACAAGGGCGTGGGCGCGTTCGATTTCGACAAGCTCGCCGAAACCGTGCGCCTGGCCGTGCGCCAGCTCGACCGCGTCATCGACCTGAACTTCTATCCGATCGAGACCGCGCGCCGCGCCAACCTCAAGTGGCGCCCGGTCGGCCTGGGCTCGATGGGCCTGCAGGACGTGTTCTTCAAGTTGCGCCTGCCGTTCGATTCGGAGCCGGCGCGCAAGCTCGCCCAGGAAATCGCCGAGGCCATCTATTTCCACGCCCTGTCGGCGTCGAACGAGCTGGCGATGGAACACGGCAAGCACCCGTCCTTCGACGACACCCGCGCCTGCATCGGCGAGCTGCAGTTCGAAGCCTGGGGCGTGACCCCGTCGCAGCCCGAGCGCTGGGACGCGCTGCGCAAGCGCATCGCCGAGCACGGCCTGCGCAATTCGCTGCTGATCGCGATCGCGCCGACCGCGACCATCGCCTCGATCGCCGGCTGCTACGAGTGCATCGAGCCGCAGGTGTCGAACCTGTTCAAGCGCGAGACCCTGTCCGGCGACTTCCTGGTGGTCAACAAGTACCTGGTCGAGGAGCTCAAGAAGCTCGGCCTGTGGACCGCCGAGATGCGCGACCGGATCAAGATGGCCGAAGGTTCGATCCAGTCGGTGACCGAAGTGCCGGAGGCTTTGCGCCAGGTCTACCGCACCGCATGGGAATTGCCGATGCGCTCGCTGATCGACATGGCCGCCGAACGCGGCGCGTATATCGACCAAAGCCAGTCGCTCAATCTGTTCATCGAGAGCCCCAACATCGGCCAGCTCAGCTCGATGTACATGTACGCCTGGAAGAAAGGCCTGAAGACCACTTACTACCTGCGCTCGCGCCCGGCCACCAAGATCGCCAAGACCACGGTCAGCGCGCCGGCGACGCCGAAGCCGGAACTCGCGCCGGTGGAGTTCACCCCCAGCGAAGCGATCGCGTGCTCGCTGGAAAATCCCGAGTCCTGCGAAGCCTGTCAGTAAACCGCACGTCCCCCTGTAGGAGCGGCGTAAGCCGCGACCGCGACATCGCGCATACGGCGCAAGCCTGTAACTCCGCAGTCGCGGCTCACGGCGCTCCGACAGGGGCTGCATTAAGGAAACACCCATGTCCACCGATTCAACACGCCTGCTGCTCGATCCCGGCTTCGACCTCACCCTGCGGCCGATGCGCTACCCGCACTTCTACGAGATGTACCGCGATGCGATCCGCAACACCTGGACCGTCGAGGAAGTCGATTTCTCCCAGGACGTCAACGATCTCAAGCATAAGTTCGGTCCGGCCGAGCGCCACCTGATCGAACGCCTGGTCGCGTTCTTCGCCACCGGCGACAGCATCGTCTCGAACAACCTGGTGCTGAACCTGTACCAGCACATCAACGCGCCGGAAGCGCGCATGTACCTGTCGCGGCAGTTGTACGAGGAAGCGCTGCACGTGCAGTTCTACCTGACTCTGCTCGACACCTACCTGCCCGACCCGAACGAGCGCGCCAAGGCATTCGACGCGGTCGAGAACATCCCCTCGATCCGCGCCAAGGCCGAGTTCTGTTTCCGCTGGATCGATTCGATCCAGGGCCTGCGGCGCATCGAAACCCGCGAGCAGCGCCGCCAGTTTCTGCTCAACCTGATCTGCTTCGCCGGCTGCATCGAAGGCCTGTTCTTCTTCGCCGCCTTCGCCTACGTCTACTACCTGCGTTCGCGCGGCCTGCTCAACGGCCTGGCCTCGGGCACCAACTGGGTGTTCCGCGACGAGAGCTGCCATATGGCGTTCGCGTTCGAGGTCATCCGCACCGCGCGCGAGGAAGAGCCCGACCTGTTCGACGCCGACCTGCGCGCGCAGGTGGTGAAGATGTTCGAGGAAGCGGTCGAGTGCGAATACCAGTTCGCCCGCGACGTGCTGTCCGGCGGCGTCGTCGGCCTGTCGCTCAAGGACATGCGCCAGTACCTGGAGTACTGCGCCGACCAGCGCATGGCCCAGCTCGGCATGCCCAAGCATTTCGGCTCGACCAATCCCTTCGCCTTCATGGACCTGCAGGACGTGCAGGAAGTGACCAACTTCTTCGAGCGCCGCGTCTCGGCCTACCAGGTCGGCGTGCAGGGCGAAGTGGCCTTCGACGAAGCGTTTTGAAGCACGAACGACTGCGGAGGAACGAATAACGAGCGAAACCGCCGCTCTCTACCGTTACTCGTTCCTCTGACTCGTTCCTCTTGAACAGGCCTCACCCATGATCGAAGCGCGCATGACCGAGATCGTCTTTCCCGACCACACCAACCACCTGGGCACGCTGTTCGGCGGGCAGGCGCTGGCGTGGATGGACAAGGCTGCCTTCATCGCCGCCTCGCGCTATGCCCGGCGCACCGTGGTGACCGCGCGTTCGGAGCAGCTCGATTTCCATACCGCCGTGCCGAAGGGCGCGTTGGTCGAGTTGATCGCGCGCGTGGTCGAGACCGGCCGCACCTCGATGCAGGTCGAAGTCGAGATGCACAAGGAAGACCTGCTTTCGGGCGAATCGCAGCTCGCCACCCGCGGCCGCTTCACCATGATCGCGCTCGACGGCGACGGCAAGCCCACGCCGGTGCCGCCGCTGCCGCGCTGAGGCCTCTTCGCTTCGGCGCGGCACCGGCGCCCACTCGCGCCGTTATCGGCAGCACGGCCGCATGCCTCGCCTCGCCTCGCCTCGCCTCGGCATCGGCATCGGCATCGGCATCGGCATCGGCGCAACTTCACCAAAGCAAGTTGCGGATATTTCGCCGGCACTGCGCTGCCTAGACTCGTGGCTCCCTCCGATGGAACCACCTCATGCGTCTGGACGATTACCGCACCCTGGGCCGCTCCGGCCTGCGTATCAGCCCGCTCTGCCTCGGCACCATGACCTTCGGCAACGACTGGGGTTGGGGCAGCGACACCGACGAAGCGCGCAGCGTGTTCGATGCCTATCTCGACCGCGGCGGCAACTTCATCGACACCGCCAACCTCTACACCGGCGGCAGTTCGGAACGGCTGATCGGCGAGTTCGCCCGCGGCCGCCGGGACGCGCTGGTCATCGCGACCAAGTTCTCGCTGTGCATGAACCCCGGCGACCCCAACGCCGGCGGCAACCACCGCAAGAACCTGCGCCAGTCGGTCGAGGCCAGCCTGCGCCGGCTCGGCAGCGACTACATCGACCTGCTGTATCTGCACGCCTGGGACGCGACCACGCCGGTCGAGGAAGTGATGCGCGGCTTCGACGACCTGGTCCGCGCCGGCAAGGTGCTGTACGCGGGCGTGTCGGACCTGCCGGCCTGGCAGGCCGCGCGCATGCAGACCCTGGCCGAGCTGCGCGGCTGGTCGCCGCTGGTCGCCCTGCAGACCGAGTACAGCCTGGCTCAGCGCGACAGCGAGCGCGAACTGCTGCCGATGGCGGCCGAGCTCGGCCTCGGCGTCACCGCTTGGTCGCCGTTGGCCTCGGGCGTGCTGACCGGCAAGTACGCACGCGCCGACCTCGATGCCGGCAACGCCGAAGGCCGTCGCGCGGTGGCGATCGGCAATGGCGCGTTGACCGAACGCGCGCTGGACATCGCCGAAACGGTCAAGGCGGTCGCGGCCGAACTGGAACGGCCGGCGGCGCAGGTCGCCCTGGCGTGGCTGTTGCGCCGGCCCGGCGGCGTGGCGCCGGTGATCGGCGCGCGCACCCTGGCCCAGCTGCAGGAGAATCTCGGCGCGCTCGAGGTCGAGTTCGACGACGCGCAATCGCGCCGCCTCGACGAGGCCAGCGCGGTCCCGCTCGGGTTCCCGCACGATTTCCTGGCCCTGCCCGGCATCCGACAAGTGATGTTCGGCGGTGCGCGGATCGAACGCCGCTGGTGAGTCGCCGGCGCCGCGGCCGAAGCCGGCCGCGGCGCCGACGGGGCGATCAGAAGCGGTAATCGGCCGTCAGGCTGAGCGTGCGCGGCGCGCCCGGTGTGTTGAAGCCGTCGACCGAACCGTGGGCGGAGCTGAAATAACGCCGGTCGAACGCGTTCTCCAGGCGCAGGCGCCAGTCCCAGGGACCGCTGCGGTAGCGCAGGTTGAAGTCGAAGCGGGTGAACGCCGGCAGCACGCTCAGATTGGTCGGCGCCGCGTACTGCATCGATACGTGCTGGACCAGGCCGCCGACGCTGATACCGCGTCCGAGCAGGTACTCGGCATAGACCGAGGCGCTGTGGCGCGGCGTCAACGCCGAGGTTCTGCCTTGCAGGGAAATGCCGTTGGCGATGTTGTTGGACTTGCTGATCTCGCCGTCGAGATAGGCATAGCCGGCGTACAGGTCCAGGCGCCGCTGCAGCAGCGAGGCGGCGAAGCCGAGTTCGGCGCCGCGGGTGCGCTGGGTGCCCACGCCGATCTGCCGGCGCGGGTCGACCGGGTCGGTGGTCTTGATGTGCTCGCGCTCGGTCTCGAACACGGCCGCGTCGAAACTCACCAGCCCGTCGGCACTGGCGAACTTGTAGCCGAGTTCGCGATTGGCGGTGGTCTCCGGCTGCAGATCGACGTTGACCGTGCTCAGCGGCAGGCTCTCGGCCGAGGGCTGGAACGACTCGCCCCAGTTCGCGTACAGCGACTGCTGCGGCGTCGGCATCCAGATCAGGCCGAGACGCGGGCTCCATTCGCGGTCGCTGCGGTCCAGCGCCGGCGCGGCGGGGTCGAGGCGGTCGCGGGTCTGCTGGCGGTAGTCGTCGTAACGCGCGCCGATCACTGCCTTCCACTGCGCGTTCAAGGCGATCTGGTCCTGTACGTACACGGCGGCGTTGCGCAGCCGGCTGCGCGCGGCCGCTTCGGCCTTGGGATTGAAGATCGAGGGGCTCAGTACCGGTGCGAGCAGGTCGACCGGCGTGGCGATGCCGCCGTAGCTGGCCTGGTCCTTGCGCTCGTAACTGAACTCGCTGCCGAGCAGCAGGCGGTGGCGTTCGCCCTCGTGCACCAGATCGGCCTGCACGAACCAGGCCTGCTGGTCGCGTTCGTTGCCGGCATGGCGCCGGTTCGACAGCCAGCGGCCGTTGCGCTGGAACGGGTTGCCGGTGATCAGGGTATTGCGCCGGTCCAGGCGGTAATCGGTGCCGCGCACGGTCACGCGCAGGTCGAGGTCTTCGCTCAACGCGTTGGCGTAGGTCGCGTTGAGCAGGTGGACGCGGGCGCGGCTGTAATCCTGGTCGCGGGCGTCGGAGGAGCCGTAATAGGTATCGATCGGCACCTCGAGCGGCCGCCCGAACAGGCTCGGGATGCCGAAGTCGGTCACCCGTTCGTCGCGCTGCGCACTGGCCTGCAGCAGCAATTGCCCGCCGCCGAGTTCGAAGCGGTACGAGGGCGCGATCAGCCAGCGTTCGATGAAGCCTTGCTCGCGGAAAGTGTCGGAATCCTCGTAGGCGCCGACCAGGCGCCCGGCGCCGATGCCGAGCGGTCCGGTCAGGTCGAACTCGCCGCGCCGTCCGCCCTCGCTGTCGGCATAGATCCGCAGCTTGCCTTGCGCCGCGTCGAGCGGCTGCTTGCTGACCCGGTTGATCAGGCCGCCCGACGAGCCGCGGCCGAACAGCATCGCCGACGGCCCCTTGAGCACTTCGATGCGCTCGGTGTTGGCGAGATCGCGGTAATACATGGCGTCGTCGCGGACGCCGTCGAGGTATTGGTCCGACAGCGCGCTGAAGCCGCGGATGGCGACCTGGTCGCGCTGGCCGTCGCCGTTGTTGAGGCCTACACCCGGCACCAGCGCCAGCATTTCGTTGAGCGAGCGCCCGCCCTGCGCGTCGATCAGGGCTCGCGGCAACACGGTGATCGCCTGCGGAATCTCGACCAGGGCGGTGTCGGTCTTGGTCGCGCTGCGGCTGCGCCCGGCGCCGAAGCTCGGTCCGGCCTGGCCGTGGACCTGGATCTGGTCGAGTTGGTGGACGTCCGTGTCGGCTGCGGTGTCGGCTGTGAGTGTGGCCGCAGCCGCGTGCAGCGGCGCCAGGCAAAGCGGCAGCAAGGCCAGCGCGAGACGCGCCGGCCTGAGAAACGAAGGCATGGGGATGCAGCTCCTGCGTGACGGGGTCTGGCTTGAACCCGCAGGGCTCTGGCTATGACAGGGCGCAGATTCTCGCCGCAGTCCGCGGTCGCCGCAAGCCGCGCTGCGACGGCGTTGCGATCGTCTCCTCAACCGACGAGGTTACTCGGCGCTCTGGTTGGCGCTCTGGTTGGCGCTGTTGTCGGAACGCTTCTTCGACGCGCCCGCGGTGGCCGGCGCGTCGCCGCCGGCCGCCTCGTCGCCGGCCAGCGGCAGGCGCCGCAGGTCGCGGGCATACAGGTCGGCCGGGCTGTCTGAGGGACAGGTCTCGTCGGGGAAACCGAACTGCCGCTGCAAGGCCTTCGCGCATTCCGGCATGGAAGCGAAGTTCTTGCCGGTGGCCATGCACTGGGCGTCGAAATCGCGGCGGAAGGCGTCGCGGCGGCGGACGAAGTCTTCGCCGCACTTGCGGGTCAGGCGGATGCGGTCGAGGTCGTCCTGGGCGGCGTTGGTGCCGTCGAGGCCGAATTGTTTCAACTCGTCTTCGGTAAGCAGGCGCAGGTCGCGGTTGGCGATCGTCATCATCAGGTCGGCGACGCCGGTGGCGACGCCGTTGCGCTCCAGGTAATCGCGCACCTGCTGGTTGATCGCCTTGAGCTCGCGGCTGAGTTCGGCGCGCGAGGTCGCGGTCGAGCGGTCGCGCATCAGCCGGTGGATGCCGACCTTGCCCTCGATCGAGCGGGTGTCGCCGGCGGCCAGCACCAGCACGCAGGCGCTATGGCAGACCGATTCCTCGCGCACCCAGATCGCCCAGCCCGACTCGGCGATCGAGTCGCCGGCGCGGATCGCTTCCTCGACATGGCCGCCGCTGGAGTCGATGTCGAGGATACGGGTCTGGATTTCCATGCGCGTGGCCATCGCGGCGACGCGCTGCACCAACGCGGTGAAGCCGGCGCCGATCTTGCCCTGGTAATGCAGCCGCACCACGCCGCTGGACCGGCACGGCGACAGCGCGTCGACCAGGCTGAAGAAGTCCAGCGAGGTCAGCGCTTTGCCGTCGCCGAAGCGCGGGTAGTCGTATTCGCAGCTGATCCTGGCCACGCCGCCGTCGAGCTTGGCCGGCGGCCAGTACGTGCCCTGCAGGATGTCGGTCTCGCTCGGCGCGGCCGCGGCGGCGACCTTCGGCGATTCGTTCTGGCTGCCCATGGTGACCGGCTCGGCGGCCGCCGGCGGCGGCGCGGCGGAATCCCTCCCGCAAGCCGCCAGTCCGAGCAGGCACAAGGTCAGCGCAAACGTCCTTCTGAAAAGCATGGTCCACCCATCGGATTCGGGATCGCGCGGGCCGTCCTGGTCCCGCGCCGCGCATCGTCGCCGCACCTCGAACGTTAGCCCCGCCGCCCGCGAAGCTCAACGGCAGGAGGTCATGGCATTCACGGTCGTCGACGCGGCCCATCATCGTCGGCGACGCATGAACGGCAGCCGGGGAATCACCGTCCGCGGCGACGCCGGCGGCAGCGGCCACAAATCGCAAACCGGGTCCACGCATCGCGATCGCGGCGATTGACTTCGCCCGGCGCGCTGCGTAGTTTGGCGGCGTAATGGTGAACATCGCTTCATGCAGATGAAGCGATGCGACAAATCGCCACCGGTTCGCGCCGGCGGCGGTTAGAGGGAATCCGGTACGGACGCCAGTCCAATTCCGGAGCTGCCCCGCAGCGGTATAGGGAACGAACTTCGTCAGACACTGGGAGCGATCCCGGGAAGCGACGGACAGTAGGAGGCGCCTCGTGCTCCGTGCCCCAAGCCCGAAGACCTGCCATGACCGGAAGGCACGTCTTCCGTCCGACTCCGGCCCGCGAGGCGTCGGCGCTGCGTCCGGGCCGTCCCGGCGCGGGCCGCGTCGTGCGCGCCGGTTCGCCCGCGGGGGCGAAGGTCGACACCCAGGTTGCGGCGAGGCCGGGCGCGCGAGCGTCGGGCCGGCGCAGCCTTGGTCTCCTTCGTTGCCCTGCGCCATGCCCACGCATCGCAGGTACTCATCATGATCAGCGTCACCCATCTCGGCTTCCCGCGCATAGGCGCGCGGCGCGAACTCAAGCTGGCCCTGGAATCGTTCTGGAAAGGCGACACGCCGGCCCAGGCGCTGCACGACACCGCCCACGACCTGCGCGAACGCCACTGGCGGCTCGCCCGGCGGGCCGGCGCCGACGTCGTGCCGTGCAACGATTTCTCCATCTACGACCACGTCCTCGATACCGCCGTGCTGTTCGACGCGATCCCCGCGCCATACCGCGAGGTCTACGACGAGGATCCCCTCGGCGGCTACTTCGCCCTCGCCCGCGGCCTGCAGGACGGCCGCCGCGACCTGCGCGCGCTCGAGATGACCAAGTGGTTCGACACCAACTACCACTATCTGGTCCCACGGTTCGAACCAGGCCAGCGCTTCGCCCTGCGCGGCGACAAGCCGCTGTCCGAGCTGGCGCAGGCGCGCGCGCTCGGCATCGAGGCGCGGCCGGTCCTGCTCGGCCCGGTGTCGTTCCTCAAGCTCGGCAAGCGCAGCGACGGCGGCGACCCGCGCGAGCTGCTCGATGCCCTGCTGCCTGCCTATGCCGAACTGTTGGCCAGGCTCAAGGCCGCCGGCGCCGAGTGGGTGCAGCTCGATGAGCCGGCGCTGGTGTTAGATCTCGACGACGCCGATCGCGACGCCTACCGCCGCGCCTACGCCGCGCTGGCCGATGCCGACGCGCCGAAGCGGCTGCTGACCACCTACTTCGGCGGCCTCGGCGACAATGCCGCGCTCGCCGCGCGCCTGCCGGTGCAAGGCTTGCACGTCGACCTGGTGCGCGCGCCGCAGCAGTTGGAAAGCGTGCTGCCGCTGCTGCCGGACGATCGCGTACTCAGCCTCGGCGTGGTCGACGGCCGCAACATCTGGCGCGCCGACCTCGATGCCGCGCTGAGCCTGGCCCGCCGCGCCGGCGACCGCGCGCGATGGCTGGCGCCGTCGTGCTCGCTGCTGCACGTGCCGACCGACCTGGAGCTCGAGCGCAAGCTGCCGGCGCCGCTGCGCCACTGGATGGCCTATGCGCGGCAGAAGGTCGAGGAACTGCGCCTGCTCGCCGATGCGCTCGCCGGCAGCGCCGACGCAAACCGCGACCTCGCCACCGCCGCCAGCGCGCGCGCCGCGCGCCTGGCCTCGCCGCTGCTGCGCAATGCCGAGGTGCGCAAGCGCCTGGCCGCGGTCGAACCGGCGATGACCCGGCGCGCTTCGCCCTACCCGCAGCGCGCGCAGGTGCAGGCGCGACGCCTCGGCCTGCCGCTGTTCCCGACCACCACCATCGGCTCGTTCCCTCAAACCGCCGAAGTGCGGCGCGCGCGCGCCGAGCACAAGGCCGGCAAGATCGACGACGCGGCCTACCGCAGCTTCCTCGAGAACGAAACCCGGCTTTGCCTGCGCGAGCAGGAGGCCCTGGGCATCGACGTGCTGGTGCACGGCGAGTTCGAACGCAACGACATGGTCGAGTACTTCGGCGAGCAACTCGAGGGCTTCGCCTTCACCGCCCACGGCTGGGTGCAGAGCTACGGCTCGCGCTGCGTCAAGCCGCCAGTGCTGTTCGGCGACGTGGTCCGGCCGCGGCCGATGACCGTCGACTGGACCCGCTATGCGCAGGCGCAAACCGAGCGACCGGTGAAAGGCATGCTGACCGGGCCGGTGACGATCCTGCAGTGGTCGTTCGTCCGCGACGACCAGCCGCGCGCCGACAGCTGCCGGCAGATCGCCCTGGCTCTGCGCCAGGAAGTGCTGGACCTGGAAGCGGCCGGCATCGCCATCGTCCAGATCGACGAACCGGCGTTGCGCGAAGGCCTGCCGTTGCGCCGTGCCGATTGGCCGGCCTACCTGGCCTGGGCCGGCGAGAGCTTCCGCCTCGCCGCCAGCGGCGTCGGCGATACGACCCAGATCCACACCCACATGTGCTACGCCGAGTTCAACGACATCATCGAGGCGGTGGCCGCGCTCGACGCCGACGTGATTTCGATCGAGACCTCGCGCTCGCGCATGGAGCTGCTGGATGCGTTCGTGCGCTACCGCTATCCGAACGGCATCGGTCCGGGCGTCTACGACATTCATTCGCCGCGCGTGCCCAGCGAGACCGAGATGCGCGATCTGCTCGACAAGGCGCTCGATGTGCTCGACCCGGCGCAGCTGTGGGTCAACCCGGACTGCGGGCTGAAGACCCGCGACTGGCCGGAGGTGCGCTCGGCCTTGCGCGCGATGGTGCAGTCGGCACGCGGACTGCGCGAGCGGGTCGCCGTAGAGGTCGACTGAGCCGCGCGTTCGCCCGGGCCAGACGGCCCCGGGAAGGAGGTCCGGGGGTTTTGCCTGAGGCCGAGAAGGACACGCGACCGAGCAGGGCGTTCACGCCTACAGGGCCTGCCTCGCAGTGGGCTAACGAGGCAACGGGCTCCAACAAAAAAGCCCCGCGATCGCGGGGCTTCTTCGTCGATCGGGAAACCGCCGCTTACTTGCCGGCGACGACCTTGACCATTTCGAGGCACTTGTTCGAGTAACCCCATTCGTTGTCGTACCAGCTGACCAGCTTGACGAAGGTGCCGTCCAGAGCGATGCCGGCTTCGGCGTCGAAGATCGAGGTGCGCGCGTCGCCGCGGAAATCGGTCGCCACGACCTTGTCTTCGGTGTAGCCCAGCACGCCCTTCAGCGCGCCTTCGCTCTGCGCCTTCATTTCCGCGCAGATCTCGGCGTAGGTCGCGTCCTTGACCAGTTCCACGGTCAGATCGACCACCGACACGTCCGAGGTCGGCACGCGGAACGACATGCCGGTGAGCTTCTTGTTGAGCTCCGGGATCACCACGCCGACCGCCTTGGCCGCGCCGGTGCTCGACGGGATGATGTTCTCCAGGATGCCGCGGCCGCCGCGCCAGTCCTTGTTGCTCGGGCCGTCGACGGTCTTCTGGGTCGCGGTGGCGGCGTGCACGGTGGTCATCAGGCCGCGCTTGATGCCCCACTTGTCGTTGAGCACCTTGGCCAGCGGGGCCAGGCAGTTGGTCGTGCACGAGGCGTTGGAGACGATGGCCTCGCCCTTGTAGGTCTTGTCGTTGACGCCGTAAACGAACATCGGCGTGTCGTCCTTCGACGGCGCCGACAGCACGACCTTCTTGGCACCGGCGTCGAGATGCTTCTGCGCGGTGGCCTTGTCGAGGAACAGGCCGGTCGATTCGATCACCACCTCGGCGCCGACCTCGTCCCACTTGAGGTTGGACGGGTCGCGTTCCTGGGTCAGGCGAATCTGCTTGCCGTTGACGACCAGGGTGTTGCCTTCGACCTTGACCTCGCCCTTGAAGCGGCCGTGGACCGAGTCGTACTGCAGCATGTAGGCCAGGTAGTCGGGCTCGAGCAGATCGTTGATGGCCACGATCTCGATGTCGTCGCCGAAATTCTGCACGGCCGCGCGCAGGACGTTGCGTCCGATGCGGCCGAAGCCGTTGATGCCTACCTTGATCGTCATTGAGGTAACTCCTGCAGCCGCCCGGGCGGGTCAAGTGGGGAAACTCCCATTCTAGCAAGGCGGGCGCGGGGTCGCAGTCCGGCGCCCTGTGCATCGGGCTGCGCCGGTCTGTCCGGTCCCGCAATCGTGGGGGCGCCGGCAGCGGCCGCGCTCCGGCGTCCCGAGCGCTGGGCGCCGGCCGGATTGCCGGCCATGCCCCACGCAGCGACAAGATTGGAACGCAGGTCTAGGTTTGCCGTTCTGCGGCGTATTTAGAGTGCGGTGCGGACAGACTCCTGTTCAGCAAACCTGCAGACTTCGGTCTCTCCACGACCTCACAGGGGACTCAAGGAATGAATCAGCGACTGATCGGCGGCATCCTCGCCGCCACCCTGGCCTGCGCGGCTCAGCCGGCGCTCGCCCAGCAGACCGGCAACTTCACCCTGGGCATCGGCGCCCACCAGGTCAATCCGAAGTCCGACAACGGCAGCGTGCTGGGCGGAGCGGCCGACCTGGAAATCGGCGACAACGTCCAGCCCACCATCACCTTCGAATACTTCATTCGCGACAACCTCGGCATCGAGGTGCTCGCGGCCACGCCGTTCAAGCACGACATCGATATCAAGGGCGTCGGCAAGGTCGGCACGACCAAGCACCTGCCGCCGACCTTCTCCCTGCAGTACCACTGGAACAGCCGCGGCGTGGTCTCGCCCTTCGTCGGCCTGGGCGTCAACTACACCACCTTCTTCAGCGAGAAGACCACCGGCGCGCTGCGCGGCACCCGCCTCAAGCTGGACGACTCGGTCGGCGTGGCGGCTCATGTCGGCGTCGACTTCATCCTGACCGAGCGCAGCTCGATCCGGGTGGATGCGCGCTGGATCGACATCCAGACAGACGTCGAGCTGAACGACCAGAAGATCGGCAAGGCCACCATCGACCCGACCGTGTTCGGTCTGGCCTACGTGATGAAGTTCTAAGCAGCGATACGCTGCCTGGCGATCGCGGCGGGCCGGGCCGGCCGCGATCGCCATGGCATCGACCCCGCCGGTCCGAACGCCGCTTCGGTCCGGCGCGCCGCGGCGCCCGCGACCGTTCGCGGCTCGTGCCGACCGATGTCGTCCGACCGCAGTCCGCACGCGCCTCGCCATATTCGGACAGCGGCCGCGATCGAGCGCTCCGGTAAAGTGGACGCCATGACTTCGACCCGTCCGCATTCCCTCTCCGCATCGCTGCGCCGCTATTCGGCGCTGCTGCTTTTGCTGCCGCTCAACAGCCTGGCCTGGGGCCCGCAGGGACACCGCCTGGTCGCCGCCCTGGCCTGGGACGATCTGCGCCCCGACGTGCGCGCCGAGATCGCCGGCCTGCTGAAAGGCGAAGCCGACCCGAGCTTGCCCGGCATCGCCAACTGGGCCGACGACCTGCGCGCCAACGACCCCGAACTCGGCAAGCGCAGCGCCAAGTGGCACTACGTCAACCTCGCCGAGGACGACTGCCGCTACGACGCCGCGCGCGATTGCCCCGGCGGCAACTGCGTGGTCGAGGCGATCCGCGCCCAGACCGCGATCCTCGCCGACCGCGGCCAGCCGCGCGAGCAACGCCTGCAGGCCTTGAAGTTCGTGGTCCATTTCGTCGGCGATGTGCACCAGCCGCTGCATGCCGGCTTCGGCCACGACAAGGGCGGCAACGACTACCAGTTGCAGATCCGCGGCGAGCCCGAACCCCGCGACGGCTACGGCACCAACCTGCATTCGCTGTGGGACAGCAAGATGCTGTCGATGAGCAAGCGCAGCGACGAGGCCTATCTCCAGCGCCTGCGGCAGACCCCGGCGCCGGCCGCGGGCGGGCTCGGCCTGCCGCCGGCCTCGCCCGCCTGGGCCGAGGCCTCGTGCCGGATCGTATTGCAGCCGGGCTTCTACCCGACGGGCCATACGCTCGAACCAGCCTATGTGGAAACCTGGCGGCCGGTGGCGGAAACTCAGTTGCGGCTCGGCGGCGCGCACCTGGCCGACGTGCTCAACGCCGCGCTCGCGCATCGCTGAGGCCGGCCTTCGTCCCAGGCTGCCGGAGCCGTCCCGCCGCCAGGAGTCATCGCATGTCGCCGCAGGTTCTGCCCTTCCATCATCGCGACACCGGCACCTGGTCGTATCTGGTCGCCGATCCGGCGACGCGCGCGGCGGCCATCGTCGACCCGGTGCTCGACTACGACGCGCGCTCGGGCCGCACCGGCCTGGGCAGCGCGCAAGCCCTGCTCGACGCAGCCGCGCGCCAGGGCCTGCGGATCGACTGGCTGCTGGAAACCCACGCCCATGCCGACCACCTCAGCGCCGCCCATGCGCTGCGCGAGGCGATCGCCGCCGGCGGCGCGGCGGCGCCGCGGATCGCGATCGGCCGCCGCATCGACGAGGTCCGGCGCGTGTTCGCGCCGCTGTTCAACCTGGCCGAGACCGACGCCGTCCCGGCCTTCGACCACCTGTTCGACGACGACGAAGGCTTCGCCATCGGCGCGCTGCAGGCACGGACGATACCGGTGCCCGGCCACACCCGCGACAGCCTCGCCTATCTGATCGGCGATGCCTTGTTCGCAGGCGACTCGCTGTTCATGCCCGACAGCGGCACCGCGCGCTGCGACTTCCCCGGCGGCAGCGCCGCCATGCTGTACCGGTCGATCCAGGCGCTGTACCGGCTGCCCGATGCCACGCGCGTATTCGTTTGCCACGATTACGGCAAGCCCGGGCGCGAGCCGGCCTGCGAAACCACGCTCGGCGAACACAAGCGCAGCAACATCCACGTCCGCGCCGATACCGGCGAGGCCGAGTTCGTCGCCTTGCGCGAACAACGCGACGCCGGGCTGCAGGTACCGGCGCTGATCCTGCCGGCGCTGCAGGTCAACCTGCGCGCCGGCGCCCTGCCCGAGCCCGAAGCCAACGGCGTGCGCTACCTGAAACTTCCGCTCGACCGGTTATGAGGCGGTTCGACCGGCTCCGAAGCGATTCGACCGGCTTCGCGCTACTCTCGCCCCGACTCCCACCCGACAGGTCCGCAATGAATCCGATCCGTCGCCGCTGGCTGGGCGCCCTGTGCGCGCTCGGCTTCGCGTTCGCCGCCAGCGTCGCGCCGGCGCAGAGCGCGCCCAAGGCGGCCGAAGGCGCCGCGCCGATCACCGTGTTCGCCGCCGCCAGCCTCAAGGAATCGCTCGACGAAGCTGCGGCCGCGTACACCAAGGCGAGTGGGCAATCGGTGCGGGTGTCCTACGCCGCCAGTTCCGCCCTCGCCCGCCAGATCGAACAGGGCGCGCCGGCCGACGTGTTCGTCTCGGCCGACCTGGACTGGATGGACTACCTGCAGCGACGCCAGCTCATCGACGCCGCCAGCCGCCGCAACCTGCTCGGCAACCGCCTGGTGCTGATCGCGCCGCAGAGCAGTCGCGCCGGGCCGATCGCGTTGAAGCCCGGCGTCGATCTGCGGCCGCTGCTCGGCGACGGCCGCATCGCCCTGGCCCTGACCAACAGCGTGCCGGCCGGCAAGTACGCCCGCGCCGCGTTCGTCTCGCTGGGCTTGTGGGCCGCGCTGCAACCCCGGGTCGCCGAAGCCGAGAACGTGCGGGCCGCGCTGATGCTGGTCGCACGCGGCGAAACCCCGCTCGGCGTGGTCTATGCCAGCGACGCACGCGCCGAACCGAAGGTGCGGGTGCTGGCGACCTTCCCCGCCGACAGCCATGGGCCGATCGTGTATCCGCTCGCCCGCGTCGGCAGCAGCCGGCACCCGCGCGCCGCCGCGTTCGCCCAGTGGCTGACGACGACGCCCGCGGCGACGATCTTCCGCCGCCATGGTTTCGCGACGCTCGACTGAGCGAATCCAGATGTTCGATTTCAGTCCCGCCGAACTCACCGCGATCGCCCTCAGCCTGAAGGTCGCCACGGTCGCGACCCTCGCCAGCCTGCCGCTCGGCATCGCGATGGGCTGGCTGCTGGCGCGCACCCGTTTCCCCGGCAAGCTGGTGTTCGACACCTTGTTGTACCTGCCGCTGGTGTTGCCGCCGGTGGTCACCGGCTACGCGCTGCTGATCCTGTTCGGCAACCAGGGCGCGATCGGGCGCTGGTTGTCGGAGTACTTCCATTTCAGTTTCGCCTTCCGCTGGACCGGCGCCGCCCTGGCCAGTGCGATCATGGGCTTTCCGCTGATGGTGCGGGCGATCCGGTTGTCGATCGAAGCGGTCGACCGGCGCCTCGAGCAAGCCGCCTCGACCCTCGGCGCCAACCGTTGGCGAGTGTTCTTCGGCGTGACCCTGCCGCTGGCCTGGCCAGGGCTGGTCGCCGGCGCGGTGCTGTCGTTCGCCAAGGCGCTCGGCGAGTTCGGCGCGACGATCACCTTCGTCTCCAACATCCCCGGCGAAACCCAGACCCTGTCGTCGGCGATCTACGGCCTGATGCAGGTGCCCGGCGGCGAGTCCGGCGTGCTGCGCCTGGCCCTGGTCGCGGTGGCGATTTCGTTCGCCGCGGTGTTCGCCTCGGAATGGCTGGTGCAGCGCCAGCGACGCGAGACCCACCGATGAACGAGGCACTGTTCGATCGCGACCAGAGCGCGAACGTTGCGGCGGCGCGCGATCCGTCCGCGGGCGAGGTCCACGTGCTCGACTTCAGCCTGCGCCGCGGCAGCTTCGAACGCAGCGTCGGCATTCGCAGCCGCCATCGCGTGATCGCGCTGGTCGGCGCTTCCGGCGCGGGCAAGACCTCGCTGCTGTATGCGGTGGCCGGGCTGCTGCGGCCGCAGCGCGGACGCATCGAGATCGCCGGCCGTTGCCTGTTCGACAGCGAACGCGGCATCGACGTGCCAGCGCATCGCCGCCGCATCGGCTACGTGTTCCAGGACGCGCGCCTGTTTCCGCATCTCAACGTGCGCCGCAATCTGTTGTACGGCCTGCACGGCGAAGCGCGGCACGCGCCGCGCTTCGCCTTCGAGGCCGTGGTCGACCTGCTCGGCATCGCACCCTTGCTCGGGCGCGACACCGCCGGCCTGTCCGGCGGCGAGAGCCAGCGCGTCGCATTGGGGCGCGCTTTGCTGTCCCAGCCGCAGATCCTGCTGCTGGACGAGCCGCTGTCTATGCTGGACATGAATCGCCGCGACGAGTTGTTGCCGTATCTGCAGCGGGTCCGCGACGAGAGCGCCTTGCCGATGATCTACGTCAGCCACTATCCCGAGGAAGTGCGGCGGATCGCCGACGAGGTGTATACCGTCGGCGCGTGAAGGTCGGGTGCGCGGGACTGCGCGCGGCGTTCGGGAAGCACGGCCCGCCGACGGCAAGGCTTCAGCGCCTGACGTCGACCGGAATGAAGGTGACCGAGTTGCCCTGGAACACCGGCTTCATGCCCGACTCGCCGGCGACGAGCTCCAGGGCGCTGCGCGCCGGGATGCCATCGACATGCAGGCTGACGCCCTTGCCGCTGTCGCCGAGCGCCTGCGGATTGGCCAGATTCAGGCCGGCCTGAGCGGCGATGCGGCGGGCGACGGCGCGTGGGGTCTCGTCGCTCAGGGCCAGGGACACCTTCGGTTCGCCCGGCACCGAGTGGAGGTAGACCGACTCGGTCTTCGGCGCGTCGGCGGGTTGTCCGGCCCAGACGCCGAAACCGGTGACCGAGGCGAGCGCAGCGAGCACGGCGGCGCCGATTCCGACCCGCTTCGGCGCGGGCAAGGGTTGCTTGAGCATGAGGATTCTCTCTTTCAAGGGATGGGCTTGCGCCCAGTGGCAAGCCAGCGGCGAGGGACGCGCCGCCAGCAGGGTCTTCAACATCGCCTCGCCGTAGCTGCGCCGCGAACGCGGATGCCGGACGAGCACGCGCAGATCGCAGGCCAGCTCCTGGTCGTGGCGGAAGCGGCGCGCGGCGTAATGCAACAGCGGATTGAACCAGTACAAGCAGCGCAGCAGGGCGACGAAAGCGTTGACGTGCAGATCGCCGCAGCGGATGTGGCTGCGCTCGTGGGTGCGGATCAAAGCTTGCTGTTCGCTCGAGTAACGCGTATCGAAATCGCGCTGCACCACGATGCGCGGCCGCAACAGGCCGAATGCCGCCGGCAGCCCGAGGATCGCTCCGGATTGATAGAGACCGTCCTCGCGGCGCGCGATGCGGCCGAGCCCGCGCTGGAAACGCCGTTGCTCGCACCAAGTCGCCGCGGCCATGAAGACGACGCCGGCCATCCAGATTGCGAGCAGCCACGGCAGCGGATCGAAGCCCGCCGTCGCCGTCGCCTGCAGGAGCGGCGGCGGGATCCGCGCGGCGCTCGTGCCGGCGGCCGTCAGGGGTAGGGGCCGCGTCGCAGACGGCAACAGCACCGCGATCGCCGACAACGGCAACAGCACCCAGGCGGCATAGCCGACCGCGGCACCGAAGGCGCGCCGCAGCGGCAGGCGCAAGGCCAGCACCAGCAGCAAGGCCAGGGTCATCGCCACCGAGGTTTCGAGCAGCCACATCGCCGACTCAGTGGGCACGGTCATGAGCGGTTCTCCGAATCGGCGAAATGGGCGGTGACTTTCGCGGCGCTGGGACGCTCGCCGTGCATGCATCCGTGGACGGGTTCAATGCGCTTCATCGTCGAGCTCGTCGAGCAACTTGCGCAGGTCGGCGATGTCCTTGCGACTGAGCTTGCGCTGTTCGCTGAAGTGGGCGACCAATGGCGCGACGCGGCCGCCGAACAAGCGGTCCAACAGGCTACGGCTCTCGCCCATCACCCAGTCCTCGCGCTTGAGCACCGGCGCATACAGGTAACGGCGGCCGTCCTTGTCGGCGCGCACCGCGCCCTTGTTCAACAGCCGGTTGAGCAGGGTCTTGATCGTCGCTTCCTGCCATTGCTGGCTGTCGGCGAGCGCGGCGATGACTTCTTCGGCCGACAGCGGGTGCCGGCGCCAAAGCACGTCCATGACGAGGGACTCGGCTTCGCTGATCTGCATCGTTTACATCCGTAATTTTTATTTAGATTACGCCTGTAAACGTTACTGTCAAGCCCGCCTCCTGGGGAATGCGATACTGCTCGCATGACCGATCCCGCCCACTTCGATTCGCTCGACGCCGCCGTCGCTTTCCTCTACGAGCGGTTGCCCGGCCCGCTCCACGTCGGCGCCCCGCTCGGCTTGGGCAAGCCGCATCGGCTGCTCAATGCGCTGTACGAACGGGCCGAACGCGACCCCTCGCGGCGCCTGCATTTGTACACGGCGCTGTCGCTGGACCCGCCCGCGGCCGGCAAGGGCCTGGAAGGACGCTTCGTCGGCCCGTTTGCGCAGCGCCACTTCGGCGACGACTTCCCGCGCTTGCGCTACGTGCAGGCGCTCAAGCGCAACGCTTTGCCGGCGCATGTCGAAGTCGAGGAGTTCTACCTGCAATCGGGCGCGCTGCTCAACGCGATCGCCGCGCAACGCCGCTATGCCAGCCTCAACTACACCCACGTCGCCCGCGCCCTCGCCGATCGCGGCGTCAACGCCATCGTGCAGAAGGTCGCGGCCGAACCCGGCGGCAACCGATTGTCCCTGTCGTGCAATACCGACCTGACCTTCGATGCGGTCGACGCGATCGTCGCCCGCGGCCTGCCGCGGCCGTTGCTGATCGCCGAGGTCGACCCGCAACTGCCTTGGCTCGGCGGCAGCGCCGCGGTCGACCCCGGCTTCTTCGACGCGGTGGTGACCCCGCCCGGCCCGCATCCGAAACTGTTCGGGCTACCGCGGCAACCGGTCGCCGACGCCGACTACGCGATCGGCTTCTACGCCAGCACCCTGGTGCGCGACGGCGGCACCCTGCAGATCGGCATCGGCACCCTGGCCGATGCGCTGTGCCATGCGCTGGTGCTGCGGCATACCGACAACACGGCGTATTTGCGGGTGGTGAAGGCGCTGGGGGTCGAGGTGGATGCGGCGGTTGCGCCGCTCGGTCAACCCGCTTCCAGTGCCAACGACCTGAGCCTGGGGCGCGACGCGATGGCGCCGGTTGCGCCGCTTGGACACACCGCTCCGTTGCGGGGTGACCTGACCGGAGACCATAACGCGATGGCGCCGGTTGCGCCGCTTGGTCCGTTTAGCGTCGGGCTCTTTGGATGTTCCGAGATGATCAACGAGGGATTTCGGCGTCTCGTCGAAGTCGGCGTGATCCGGCGCAAGGTCGTCGACGATCTCGAGCTCATGCGCCGGCTCGACGACGGCAGCGCGAGCGCCGAAGACCGCGCGCGACTCGACCAGGAGGGCGAATTCCTGCAGGGCGGCTTCTACCTCGGCTCGCCGGACTTCTATCAGTGGCTGCGCACCTTGTCGGACGAACAACGGCGCGGCATCGGCATGCGCCGGATCAGCGAAGTCAACGAACTCTACGGCGGCAACGAGACGCTCGAACGCCTGCAGCGCCGCGATGCGCGCTTCTTCAACAGCTGCATGATGGCGACCGCGCTCGGCGCGGCGGTTTCGGACACGCTCGACGACGGCCGGGTAGTTTCCGGCGTCGGCGGCCAATACAACTTCGTCGCGATGGCGCATGCACTGCCGAACGCGCGCTCGGCGCTGATGCTGCGCTCGACCCGCGAAAGCGCCGGCGCGGTACGTTCCAACGTGGTCTGGAACTACGCCCAGGCGACCATCCCGCGGCACCTGCGCGATATCTACATCACCGAGTACGGCATCGCTCATCTGCGCGGCAAGACCGACGAGGACTGCATCGAGGCGATGTGCGCGATCGCCGATACGCGCTTCGCCGGCGCCCTGCGCGAAGCCGGCCTCGCCGCCGGCAAGCTGGCCCCGAACGCCGGGCCGCCGCCGGCAGCTGAGCAACGCCCCGCCAACACACCGGAACGCCTGCGCGACCTGCTCGCCCCGTTCCGCGCCGACGGCACCCTCCCCGACTATCCGCTCGGCAGCGACTTCACCGAAGTCGAGCAACGCCTGGTCAAGGCGCTGGGCCTGCTTAAGGCCAACACCACCACCCGGGCGGGCACGGCGCGCACCATCCTGCGAGCCCTGTTCTCCGCATCCGGCCGCGACCACGAGGCCCTGCAGCGGATGGGCCTCGACCAACCGGCCGGCCTAGGCGACAAACTGCAGGCGCGGCTGCTGTCCTGGGCGCTGGCACAAGACGGGTAACGCTGAGCACGCGGCCGCGGGCGTAGCGTCCAGCGCAGACCGATCGAGGCGCTGCGAGCCGCAAGTCCAGCCATTTTCGTCGCCTGTGCGTGTGCCTGTGCCGTTGCCGTTGCCGTTGCCGTTGCCGTTGCCGTTGCCGTTGCCGTTGCCGTTGCCGTTGCCGTTGCCGCGAAGATTTTGCGGTTGCAGTGCGCCGCTTCGCACTCGCGAAGGCAACCGGAGACCCGAAGGGCGGCGCGCAGGGAGGCGCGCCGTTTTTCATCGGGACAGGGATGTCCCGTATGAAAAATCCCCGCGTCAGCACCGATCGTGCGGGCCTGTGATTCAAAGAAAAGCATTTTTCTTTGGTTACCTTTCTTTTGTTGCTTATGACAAAAGAAAGTAACCCGCCGCTTTAGTGGCGGAAGCTTTTGGCGTTTGATCTAGATCTAGATCTTGCTTGAGCGATGCGTCGTGAACTCGTCGCAACGCGGTCGCGGCTCACGCCGCTCCTACAGGGGAAGGATTCGCAAGGCTCCGCTCTTTCAAGCAAGAGCCGCCCCTCAGTAGGCCCCCTGCGTCTCGCCCGCGGGCGCCCGCTTGCGCGCCGACACGCGAGCGAACAGCCGATGCCCGAGGCGGATGCCCGGTTTCTCGACGAAACGATAGGTCAACCACGCGGCCGGAATCGCCAGCGCCAAACTGATCGCCGCACAACCGGCATACGCCGCTCCCGGCGGAAGATGCTCGTACAACCTTGCGAACACGCCGTACAAGCGCGACACCACGAACGGATGCACGAGATAAAGCGAGTAGCTGATCGCACCCAGGAAACAGGTCGCTCGATTCACCAGCAAGCGATTATTGGCCAGCAACAGACCCAGCAACATCGCACCGTAGAACAGGGCGCACTGGAGCCAATCGCTCAGCCCCGGCACGGGCGGCAGCAGCCGATAGAACAATAAGGCGTTGCCGAGGATACCGATCAGCAACAAGGCGACGCCGAGCGGTCGGCGAATGCGCACGGGCTTGTCGCGCAGGCATAACCAGAGCTGGAACAGGACGCAGCCCCAGGCGAATACCGGCCAATGCGTCAAGGCTCCATAAACGCCGCCCAGGTGCGCGAACGGCGCCGGCCACCCGGCCGCCCACAGCGACAGCGCGAACGCCAGTGCGAGCAACAACACCTGTCCGAGCAGCCCGCGCACCCAGACGGCGAACAGCGGGAACCACAGATAGAACAGCACCTCGACGCCGATGGTCCAACTGCCCATGACGATGCCGGGCTGCCAGTCCGGCGACAGGCCGAACAGCATCGATGCGTTCCAGACGACCTCGCCGGCGCCGTACCTGGCCGGTTCGCGCAATTGGTCCTTGAGCACCATCACCGCCAACAGCACCAGCAGCAAGGGCGCGATGCGGAACCAACGGCTCAGATAAAAGCTACGCAGCGCAGCACCGGAGGCGGCGTGGCGCGGCCAGGTCAGGCACAACGAAAATGCGCTCATGACGAAGAACAGGGCGACGCCGGTGCCCCCCATGCCGACGAACGGCAGCAGCGCCGCAGGCACGGCCAGATCGGGGTCGGCCATCGCCATGACGTGATAGACCACCACGTACAAGGCGGCCAGACCGCGCAGCGCATCCAGCTGAGGAAGACGCGCCTGTAGCGACTCGGTAGTGAGGTCTTGCGTCATGCTGTGGCCTGGGCGGCTGAAGAAAGGAAGTTGCCGGCGCGATCGCCGCCGGCGCCTATCCGACTCGATTCCAGAGCGGTCCGAGGCGGAGCACGCGATGCACAACCAGCCTGCGCCGTCGTGCGTCGCGATGAGGCAGAGCCACGCCGCCAGCGGCGGCGCGGCCTGCGGCAGCGATCAGCCCAGGTTCTTGACCGCCGCCACCACGCGCTCGACGGTGAAGCCGAAGTGCGGGAACAGGGCCTCGGCCGGAGCCGACGCGCCGAAGCTGTCGATGCCGACCACATCGCCGTCCAGGCCGACGTACTTGCGCCAGAAGCCGGTGACGCCGGCCTCGATCGCGACGCGCTTGCGCACCGCGTTGGGCAACACCGATTCGCGGTATTCGAACGGCTGGCGGTCGAACACGTCGCTCGACGGCATCGACACCACGCGCACCTTGAGGCCTTCGGCGCCGAGCGCGTCGGCGGCCTGGGTGGCGAGGCCGACTTCCGAACCGGTCGCGATCAGGATCGCGTCCGGGGTGCCTTCGCTGTCGCGCAGCACGTAGCCGCCGAGCGCGATCTGCTTGACCTGCTCGTCGCTGCGCGGCTGGTGCATCAGATTCTGGCGCGAGAAGATCAGGCAGCTCGGGCCGTCGTTGCGCTGGATCGCCGCGCGCCACGACACCGCCGACTCGACCGCGTCGCACGGACGCCAGACGTCGTTGCCCGGGATGTAACGCAGCGAGGCGAGGTGCTCGACCGGCTGGTGGGTCGGGCCGTCCTCGCCGAGACCGATCGAGTCGTGGGTGTAGACGTGGATCGCGTGCGCGCCCATCAGCGCGCTCATGCGCACCGCATTGCGGGCGTAGTCGCTGAACACCAGGAAGGTGGCGTCGTAGGGAATGAAGCCGCCGTGCAACTGCAGGCCGTTGCTGATCGCGGTCATCGCGAACTCGCGCACGCCGTAGTAGATGTAGTTGGCGTTGGGGTCGTCGGTCGCGACCGACTTGCTGCCCTTCCACAGGGTCAGGTTGGAATGAGCCAGGTCGGCCGAACCGCCGATCAGTTCCGGCAGCAGCGGCGCGAAGGTCTCGATCGCCATCTGCGAGGCCTTGCGCGAGGCGATGGTCGGGCCGTCGGCCTGCAGCTTGGCGATGTAGGCGTCGGCCTGGGCCAGGAAGTCCTCGGGCAGCTCGCCGTGCGAACGGCGGGTCAGCTCGGCGGCCTCGTCCGGGTAACGCGCGGCATAGGCGTCGAACAGTCGGTTCCACTGGTCCTCGCGAACCAGGCCGGTGCTGCGCGAACGCCAGCCGTCGTAGATGCTTTCGGGAATCTCGAAGTCGCCGTACGGCCATTCCAGCGCGGCGCGGGTCGCGGCGATCTCGTCCTTGCCGAGCGGCGCGCCGTGCGAGGACTCCTTGCCGGCCTTGGCCGGCGAACCGAAGCCGATCGTGGTGCGGCAGCAGATCAGGGTCGGCTTGTCGTCGTGCTTGAGCGCGGTGTCGATGGCGGTCTTGATCTCGACCGCGTCGTGGCCGTTGACGTTGCGGATCACCCGCCAGCCGTAGGCCTCGAAGCGCGCCGGGGTGTCGTCGGTGAACCAGCCGTCGGTGTTGCCGTCGATGGAGATCTTGTTGTCGTCCCAGAACGCGACCAGCTTGCCCAGGCCCCAGGTGCCGGCGAGCGAGGCGGCTTCGTGCGAGATGCCTTCCATCAGGCAGCCGTCGCCCATGAACACCCAGGTGCGGTGGTCGACGATGGCCAGCTCGGGGCGGTTGAAGCGCTGCGCGAGCAGCTTCTCCGCGAGCGCCATGCCGACCGCGTTGGCGAAGCCCTGGCCGAGCGGACCGGTGGTGGTCTCCACGCCCGGGGTCATGAAGTTTTCCGGATGGCCCGGGGTCTTGGACTCGAGCTGGCGGAAGCGCTTGAGGTCTTCGATCGACAGGTCGTAGCCGGACAGGTGCAGCAGCGCGTACTGCAGCATCGAGCCGTGTCCGTTGGACAGGATGAAGCGGTCGCGGTTGAACCACTTCGGATTGTTCGGGTTGTGGGTCAGGTAATCGTTCCAGAGCACCTCGGCGATGTCGGCCATGCCCATCGGCATGCCCGGATGACCGGAGTTGGCGGCCTGCACCGCGTCGATGGCGAGGAAACGAATGGCGTTGGCAAGGTCGCGGCGGCTGTGCGTCGTCATGGGAGTCTGCATGCTGGGGGCTTGGAAGCCGCTCCCGACGGGACCGGCGAAGAGCCGCCATTGTCCCATCCCGGCGCCGCCGTGTCGCCCCGCGGCGCTGGCGCGCAGCCGCGCGCCGGGCTTGCAATGGCGCGGAAAACCGCGCCGGGCCTGGCCGGCGGACAGGATCGGCACGCCCGCCACAAGCGATCGGTGCGCCCGGCCACGATGCCGCCGGGACCGAGCGCCGATGCCGTCCCACAACGCGCCCGTCCCCGCACGGGTGCCGCACAAACGAAAAACCCGCCGTTCAGGCGGGTTCTTCGCGCGCCCGAGGCCGCGGCCTCAGTCCGACAGACTTTCCGTCGGCGGATCGGCGACGCCGCGCGACACCATCGCCGCGATGGCGATGTCGCCGGTGACGTTGAGCGTGGTCCGGCACATGTCGAGGAAGTGATTGACGCCGAGGATCAGGCCGATGCCCTCGGCCGGCACCCCGACCATGGCGCAGATCATCGCCACCACCGGCAGCGATCCCGAGGGCACGCCGGCGGTGCCGATGCCGCCGAGGATACAGACCAGCATCACCATCACCTGCTGGCCCAGGCTCAGGTCGACGCCGAAGAACTGGGCCAGGAAAATCACCGTGACGCCCTCGAACAGGGCGGTGCCGTTCTGGTTGGCGGTCGCGCCGACGGTCAGCACGAAGCGCGACACCCGCCGGGGCAGCTGCAGCCCGTCCTCGGCCACGCGCAGCGCAGTCGGCAGGGTGGCGTTGCTCGATGCGGTCGAGAACGCGAGCACCATCGCCTCCTGCACGCCCTTGAAGAAGGCCATCGGCGAACGCCCGCCGATGAACTTCAGCGCCAGCGAATACACCACGAACAGATGGATGGCGAGCGCGGCGACGACCACCGCGACGTACTTGGCGAGCTTGAACAGCAGGTCCCAGCCGAACGCCGAGGCCAGATTGAACATGAAGCAGAACACCGCGTACGGCGCCAGCTTGATGACCAGGCCGATCAGGGTCATGGAAATATCGAACAGGCCCTGGATGCCCTCGCGCAGGGTGTCCACCGCCTTGGAGCGGGTCAGCACCATGCCCACGCCGACCATCAGGGCGAAGAACATCACCGCGAGGATGGCGTCGTCGGCGGCGGCCTGGATGACGTTGCTGGGCACGATCGAGACCAGCATCTGGATGCCCTTGGGCGCGTTGGCGCTGCCCTGGACGATGCTCTGCGCGCGCTCGGCGTTCTCGCTCATCAGCAGTTGCGCCTGGGCCGGATCGACGCCGGCGCCGGGCTGGAACAGGTTGACCATCAGCAGGCCGAGGATCACCGCGAGCGCCGACATCAGCACGGTCAGGCCGAGCGTGCGCCAGCCGACCCGGCCGAACGAACGGATGTCGCCCATCTCGCTCACGCCCATGACCAGCGCCGAGAACAGCAGCGGGATCACCAGCATGAAGATCAGGCGCAGGAAGATTTCGCCGGCGGGGCCGGTGACGGTTTCGGTGAGCAGCTTGAGCAGCGGGCGGCACTGCCAGGCGACGTCGGCGCCGCTGGCGGCCGGACAGGCATGGCCGGCCCATTGCGCGTAGGTCACGCTGCCGATGCCGGCGGCGTAGACGATGAGACCGAGGACGAGGCCCGCGAGGAAGCCGATCGCCATCTTCCAATGCAACGGCATCGGCTTGCGCGCGTTAAGGTTTTCGCTCATGAATCCGGCCTGGCCCAAACAGCGGGCAGGATACACCAGGGGCTCGCGGCGGCTGCCGGGCCGCGGCCGTGGCGGCGAGGCCCTGTGGGCCGCCGCGAACGCATCGCGTGGCCCGGACGCTCGCGCTCAGGAGCGCCGAGGCTCAGCTTCGCGGCGGATACAGCGGGGGCAGCGGCGAGGCCGCGGCCCGCTTCGAGGCCTGCCACGACGGGCCCTGGGCGAAGGCTTGGCGCAGCTGCGCACGCGCGGCGACGCCATCGCCGCCGCCCCAGCGCGCGCGACGCAGCGCCTGTACCGCCTCGCGCTGGGCCGGGTCGGCCAGGCGTTCGACCAGCTCGTCGTCGTCGACCGCCGGCGGATCGGCAAGCGAGCGCAGCACGGCTGCGATGTGGTCGAAATCGGCCAGATCGATCATCTGCCGCAAGGCCGGCACGTTGACCGGCGCGCGCTTGGCCGCGGCGCCCGACTCCGCGGCCGCCGCGGAGCCCGGGGTCGGCAGCAAGGCAGCCGGCTGATGGCGCCGATGCAGGGCCCAGACCAGGGTCTTGCCGGATGAGGTGCATTCGAGCGCCGACACTCCGTCCAGAGCGCCGACGCCATTGAGAAAAACTCTGTCAGACGCGCTTAAGCAGCAGGTGATGAATCGCAAGG
>NZ_JBPKJP010000052.1:0-29575 GCF_051217035.1 Lysobacter sp. 1R34A | reverse complement strand
GGCGCCTCGTTGCTGCCGGGCGGGGTGGTCGCGGCCGAAGGCGAGTTCCGCCGCGGCGACGTGGTCGAGCTGCGCGGCGTCGGCGATGCCGCGGGCGTGCTCGGCCGCGGCCTGATCCAGTACAACGCCGGCGAGGTGCGCCGCATCGCCGGCCGCCATAGCCGCGATATCGAAGCGCTGATCGGTTTCCGCTACGGCGAATCGGTGGTGCACCGCGACGACCTGGTGCTGCTCGAGCGCGCCGGCGAGTCGCCCCGTGATACCGAGGCCGGTCAAGGTCCGGCCGCCGAATTGCCGAAGGAAGTGTTGCCATGAGCGGTTATGTCCGGGCCCTGGCCCAACAGGCGCGCGACGCCTCGGTCGTCCTCGCCGCGCTCGACGGCGAGGCGCGCCGCCGTCTGATCGAAGCGATGGCGGCGCAGCTCGATGCCTCCAGCGAACGCATCCTGGCCGCGAACGCCGAAGACCTCGGCCGCGGCGAAGCGGCCGGCCTGAGTACGGCGATGCTCGACCGCCTGCGGCTCGACCCCTCGCGCCTGAGCGCGATCGCCGCGGCGCTGCGCGAAGTGGCGGCGCAGGCCGACCCGCTCGGCGAAGTGACCCGCCGCGAGACCCGGCCCAACGGGTTGGTGATCGAACGCCAGCGCGTGCCGCTGGGCTTGATCGCGATGATCTACGAGGCGCGCCCGAACGTCACCGCCGATGCCGCGGCGCTGTGCCTGAAGGCCGGCAACGCGGTATTGCTGCGCGGCGGCTCGGAAGCGCGCGCCAGCAATGCCGCCATCGCTGCCTGCCTGCATGCGGCACTGAGCGAGCAAGGCCTGCCGACCGCGGCGGTATCGCTGATCGAGGACACCGCGCGCGAGCACGTGCTCGAACTGCTGCAGTTGTCGGACCTGATCGACCTGGCGATTCCGCGCGGCGGCGAGGGCCTGATCCGTTTCGTCGCCGAACACGCGCGGGTGCCGGTCATCAAGCACTACAAGGGCGTCTGCCACCTCTATGTCGACCGCGCCGCCGACCTCGACCTCGCGCTCGGCTTGCTGATCGACGGCAAGGCCTCGCGGCCGGGCGTGTGCAATGCGCTGGAGACCGTGCTGGTGCATCGCGACATCGCCGCCGCCTTCGTCCCGCGCGCGCTCGCCGCGCTGGCCGCGCGCGAGGTGCAGGTGCGCGGCTGCGAGCGCATTCGCGCGCTGGCGCCCGCCGACATGGCGAATACGGTGCAGCCTGCCGACGAGGGCGACTATGCCGCCGAATACCTCGACTTGATCATCGCGGCCAAAGTCGTCGACGGCCTCGACGAAGCGCTGACGCACATCGCCCGCTTCGGTTCCGACCACACCGAAGTCATCGCCACCGAGGACGCCGCCACCGCCGAAGCCTTCGTGCGCCGCACCCGCAGCTCGGCGGTCATGGTCAACGCCTCCTCGCGCTTCAACGACGGCGGCCAGCTCGGCCTCGGCGCCGAGATCGGCATCTCGACCACGCGCCTGCACGCCTATGGCCCGATGGGCGTGGAGTCGCTGACCATCGAGCGCTTCGTAGTGCGCGGGGCAGGGCAAGTGCGTCATCCCGAGTCGCAAAATCGCTGACCGCCCGCGCGGCGACCGGGGCCCTGCAGGAGCGACGTAAGTCGCGACCGCGGGGTTTCCAGCTAGCGCCGCACGCCACGCTTCGCGGTCGCGGCTCACGCCGCTCCTACAGGGAGCAACTCCCCTGCACCCTGGAAGCCGCGCAGCCGCCTGGCCCTTGTAGGAGCGACGTAAGTCGCGACCGCGGGGTTTCCAGCTCGCGCCGTGCGCCGCAATTCGCGGTCGCGGCTTACGCCACTCCTACAGGGAGCGACTCCCCTGCACCCTGGAAGCCGCGCAGCCGCCTGGCCCTTGTAGGAGCGACGTAAGTCGCGACTGCGGGGTATCCAGCTAGCGCCGCGCGCCACGCTTCGCGGTCGCGGCTCACGCCGCTCCTACAGGGAGCGATTCATCTGCGCTCCGGAAACTGCGCAGCCGTCAGGCCTTTGTAGGAGCGACCTAAGTCGCGACCGCGAGGTTTCCAACTCGCGCCGCACGCCAGCATTCGCGGTCGCGGCTTACGCCGCTCCTACAAAAAGCGATTCATCTGCGCTCCGGAAACTGCGCAGCCGCCTGGCCCTTGTAGGAGCGACGTAAGTCGCGACCGCGAGGTTTCCAGCTCGCGCCGCACGCCAGCATTCGCGGTCGCGGCTTACGCCGCTCCTACAAAAAGCGATTCATCTGCGCTCCGGAAACCGCGCAGCCGTCAGGCCTTTGTAGGAGCGACGTAAGTCGCGACTGCGGGGTTTCCAGCTAGCGCCGTGCGCCGCAATTCGCAGTCGCGGCTCACGCCGCTCCTACAGGGAGCGACTCCCCTGCACCCTGGAAGCCGCGCAGCCGCCTGGCCCTTGTAGGAGCGACGTAAGTCGCGACTGCGGGGTTTCCAGCTAGCGCCGTGCGCCACGCTTCGCGGTCGCGGCTCACGCCGCTCCTACAGGGAGCGACTCACCTGCATTCTGGAAAACCAAGCGGTCACCGGTCCCTTGGAGGAGTTACCCGATTGCGTGACCGCCATCGCGCTGCGGTCGCTACATGCCGTGCCGGGACATTCGGCCGCAACCGCCGGCGTAGCCGCCCGGTGGCCCGGGCGCCGTGCCGGTTATGCGACCATCCCCGCTGGTCGCATCCAACCAGTAAGCCCGCGCATGCCTGCAGGGCGGATGTTGCGAGCCTGCTGTGCGATCAGCAGCGGATCGCACAGCAGTGGCAAGGCGGGGCGGCAGAGGGCATTGTGGAGGCGGGGCGAGCAGGCGGTATGGGTGCGGCGGTTTGGCGAGAGCCATCGGGAGATTCCGATGAGCCGTCGAGCCGGCTGGCGCGAGCAAGATCGGATCCGGCAATCAGGACACGAGCGCATCGAGGGATCGGTATGCGAACAGTTTCAGCGCCGTCTTCATTTCAAAGTAACCCAGCTGCAGAGCCGGAGCCGGCACGGAGCGATCCGATGCTCCGTACGCGATGGGTCGAGGGCCGGCGGCGGAAACGCGCGTCGACGGCGGCTCGCTGTTTCATCGGCCGTCGGCCATGAGCGCGATCGATCGCTTTCCCGCGCTGTGCGCCTGGCGGGACGCCGGCGAATTCATTGCCGTCAGCGGACGGCGCATCTACTGCCGACGCGCCGGAGCGGGGCCGCGGCTGTTGCTGATTCACGGCTTCCCGACCAGCAGCGTGGACTGGGCGCCGATCTGGCCGATGCTGACTTCGCGGTTCGAAGTGCTTGCCTTCGACCTACTGGGCCTGGGCTTTTCCGCCAAGCCTCGCGGCCATCGCTACCGGGTAAAAGAGCAGGCGGATCTGGCCGAGGCGGTCGCGCATCATTACAGCTGGAGCGCCGCGTTCGTGCTCGCCCACGATTATGGCGACACGGTCGCGCAGGAACTGCTCGCCCGCAGCAGCCGGGAGCCCGGGCACGCCGCGCTGCGCATCCTGCGGCTGTGCCTGCTCAACGGCGGGCTGTTTCCGGAGACCCATCGTGCGCGGCCGATCCAGCGAATGCTCGCATCGCCCCTGGGACCCGGGCTGGTCGGGCTGATGAACCGTCGCGGTTTCGGCCGCAGTCTCCAAGCCTTGTTCTCACCGATGCGGCCGCTCAGCGAGACGGCGATCGACGAATACTGGGCCTTGTTGCAGCACGAAGCAGGCCTGCATGCGGTGCCTTCGCTGCTCGGGTACATGGGCGAACGCCGGCGCGAACGCGCCCGCTGGGTGGGCGCGCTGCAAACGGCCGATATCCCTTTGCGCCTGATCTGCGGCGCGCTCGACCCGGTCAGCGGGCTGCATATGGCCGAACGTTATCGGCAACTCGTCCCGCGCGCGGATGTGTTCGTGCTCGACGATGTCGGCCATTTTCCGCAATTGGAAGACCCGGTCGGGGTCTTCGCCGCAGCCGCCGGGTTTTTTCTCGGCGAAGGCGCACAGGCCGGCGGGTGATGCGGAGTGCTGGCCGGGCGTGGACGGTTTGTCCGTATGCAGCAAGGGCCGGCGCCTGTTGCCGAAAGTGCGAAGTGAGTAAGCGTAACGCGCTATTTCGCCCGGTACTGTGAAGCGTTTCCGAAATCCCCCGGAAGCCGATTGACGCCCCAGGGGGCGGAAGGTAGTGTCCGGCCGAAGGACGGACAGGTATAGGGCAAGGAGAACTATGCTCGTGAGCGCGCCCTCGAACGACGGGACCGTCGCAGTGCCGGACGCCAAGCCCGGCCACGCCGATTTCCCGTTGACGGACATGCAACGGCTGCTGGTCGTCAGTGCCGCCGACGGCATGGAATATGCGCTGCACCCGCATCTTTACTTCGAGGTCGAGCGTCCCGGCCTGGACATCGATCGTTTCGTCGCCGCGATCGCGCGCGTGCTCGAACGCCACCGGCGGAACATCGTCGCGGTGACGCAGGACCTGCGGCTGCGGCAGGTCGACGACGTCCGGCCGCCTCGCGTATCCGTCTGGGACCTGCGCGGGTTCTCCGACCTGGCGACGACACTAGGGCTGATGCAGGTCCGGCACCGGATGTCGAATCAGACGCTGCCCATGGACCGCTGGCCGTGGCTCGATTTCCAGCTGACACGGTACAGCGACAACGACGTCCGCCTGCACGTCAACTTCAGCAATCTGTTTCTCGATCAGTTTTCGGGGCTGCGCCTGCTTTCCGAGGTCGAGCAGTACTACGCGGCGCCGGACATCGAACTGCCCGCCGACCAGGTGGGGATCGCCGAGGTTTCGCTGGCGTTGGCGCAGCGCCACGAAGCCGCCGAGCGGGCGCGCGCCTATTGGGCCGATCGCGTAGCGGCGCTGCCCGCTCCGCCGGAACTGCCGCTCGTGCGCCTGCACGGAAACCCGGGGTTGAACCGGCGCCGTCTGGTCCTCGACGCCGCGACCTGGGGCGCGTTCACCGCAGGCGTCGCCCTGCACGGCATGAGCCCGGTGACGGCGTTGCTGGCGGTATACGGCGAAGTCGTCGCCCGTTTCAGCGGGTCGCGCCATTTCATTCTCAACCAGATGATCACGCGCCGTCTGCTCAGGCGGATTCCAGGCGCCGAATCGGTACTGGGCAACCTGGGCGCGATCTATCCGCTGGAATTCGATTGGCGCGCAACGGCCAGCCTGCTGGAAAGAGCAGGGCGCCTGCAGGCGACGATCATCGGCGACCTCGGCCGCACCGATTGGTCGGGAGTCGACGTGCTCGAGGCGTTGAACGCTCGCCACCGTTCGCAAGGCAGCGCCGCGTGTCCGTTCGTGGTGTCCTCGGGTTTGGCCGGCGGCGAGCAGGAGGAGTTCGGCTACAGCAAGCTCGCCACGCCGCAGGTGTTGCTCGATCACCAGTTCTTCCTGCTTCGCGGCGGCCGCATCGAAATCGTCTGGGACGTCGTGGAAGCCGCGTTCCCCGCGGGTTTCATCGATGCCTTGTGCAAAGCGCATGAAGCGCTGATCCGCACCCTGGCCGGCGACCCGCAGGCCTGGACTGCGACGACGACGCTCGTGACGGTCCGCAACAACGCGCCGCCGCTGGACACCCGGCCCACGCGGCCCTTGCACGAGGGGCGTCTGTCGGACGGGCTGAAGGTCGGCGCCTGCGTCGCGCCCGATCGTACGGCCGTCGTTTGCGGCGACGAATCGCTGAGCTACGCCGAACTGCTCGCGGCCGCCGAATCCCTGGCGAAGGTGTTGTGCGCCCATGGCGTTCGCCCCGGCGATCGCGTCGCCATCGTGCTGGCTAAGGGCGTCGCGCAGATGATCGCCGTCTACGCGGCGCTGCTTGCAGGGGCCGCGTACGTGCCGATGGATCCGGCGTGGCCGCCGCGGCGGATCGACCAACTGGTCAGCGACATCGGCGCGGCGGTCATCGTCGGCGCCGATGCAGGCGAGCGCCAGGGCGTGCCCGTCGTTGCGGTCCGCGGCGATGCCGCCTCCGCAAGCACGTCCGGCGCAAGCGCGACCTCAGCAAGCACGTCCGACGCAAGCGCGGACTTGCCCACCGCCCTCGATCCGTCCGCGCTGGCCTACGTCATCTACACCTCCGGCTCGACCGGTCAGCCCAAAGGCGTCGCACTCGATCACCGTGGCCCGGTCAACACGATTCTCGACGTCAACGGCGAGTTCGGCATCGTCGCCGAGGACGTGGTGTTCGGGGTCTCGTCGCTGTCGTTCGATCTGTCGGTCTACGACATCTTCGGTTCGGCGATGGCGGGCGCGACGCTGGTGTTGCCCGATCCGGCCGACCATAGCCCGCACGCGTGGCTGGCGGCGATGGTCGAACGCGGCGTCACGGTGTGGAATTCGGCGCCTCCGCTGATGCAATTGCTGGTCGACGTCGCCCGCGCCGAAGGCGTCCAGTTGCCCATGTTGCGCATCGTGATGCTTTCCGGCGACTGGATTCCGCTGTCTCTGCCCGACGACATCAAGGCGATCGCGCCGAACGCGAAGGTGATCAGCCTGGGCGGCGCGACAGAAGCGTCCATCTGGTCGATCTGGCACCCCATCGACGCGGTCGACCCGAAGTGGCGCAGCATCCCCTACGGACGGCCGATGGCGAACCAACCCTGGTACGTCCTCGACGAGCAGGGCAACGAGACGCCGACCTGGACGACGGGCCAACTGCACATCGGCGGGGTCGGCCTGGCGCAAGGGTATTGGGGCGATCCCGAGAAGACTTCGCGAGCGTTCGTGGCCCATCCTGCCACCGGCGAGCGGATCTATCGCACCGGCGACCTAGGCCGCCTGCTGCCCGACGGCAACATCGAGCTGATCGGGCGCATCGATGCGCAATGCAAGATTCAGGGACACCGGGTCGAGCCCGGCGAAGTCGAGCACGTGCTGGCGGCCGATCCGCGGGTCAAGGACGCCGTCGTCGTCGTGGCCGGCGAGGCCAAGCACAAGCAACTGCGCGCGTTCGTCGTGCTCCACGACGAGGCGAGCCCCGGCGACGGCGAGTCCATCCGCGCAAGCCTCACGGACCGGCTGCCGAGTTATCTGATCCCGAGTCAGATCACGGTCGTCGCCGGTCTGCCCGTCACCTCCAACGGCAAACTCGACCGCGGCGCGCTGCTCGCGCTCGCCGAACCGGCTGCCGAGGCCGGGGTGCAATACCGCGCGCCACGCACCGAGCTGGAGCGCACCATCGTCGCCGTCTGGAAGGAAGTGCTGGGCGTCGACACCATCGGCGTCGACGACGATTTCTTCAACCTCGGCGGGCAGTCGTTCACTGCATTGCGTGCGGTCGCCGCGCTTCGCTCCAGGACCAAGCTCAATATTTCCCTCGGCGGACTGCTCGAGTCGCGCACCGTCGCGCGCTTGGCCAGCCTCATGACCGGGCAGCGGCTGTCCAACGCCCTGGTGCCCTTGCACCCCGGAACCGGGCCGGCGCTGTTCCTGGTGCATCCGGCCGGCGGATCGGTCGCGGCCTATCGCGACTTGGCGCGCGATCTCGACCGCGCCAGTTTCGGGCTCGCCGCGAGCGAGCCGCTGCCGGACACCGTGGAAGCGCTGGCGCAGGGTTATGTGGCCGCGGTCCGCGCCGCGGCGCCGGGCCCTTACACCCTGTCGGGGTGGTCGTCGGGTGCGGTGATCGCGCTGGAGATGGCCGCGCAACTCGAGGCGGCGGGAGAACGGGTGGCGCAACTGATCGTGTTCGATGCGCCCGCGCCGACGGATCCGCCACCCGGCCCGGTCGACGAGGAAACGCTGCAGGACTGGTTCCGGGAGGACACCGCCGGCGCCGACCTGCTCGCCACCGAACTGCATCATGTCTATCCGGTATTCGCGCAGGTCGTGAATGCCTGCCGCAGCTACAAGCCGCCCGTCGTCGCGGCGGATGTCGCGCTGATCCGGGCGCGCGACGGGCAAGTCAGCGAGTATGCGGCGCACCTGCACGAGGCCGCCGGCGATTGGGGCTGGGCGTCCCGCACCCGCGGCACGGTGGCCACGCGGGTCGTCGCCGGCACCCACCACAGTCTGTTCGGTGCGCAGCACCTCGCCGAGGTCGTGGCCGCCGTTCGCGAGCTCGCGCAATGATCCGCCTGCGCCTGCGTTTATCCACGCCGGCGCCGTCGGCGCCGGCCTTCGTCCGTGATGGTGTCGTGGAGTGACCATGCCAAGTTCGAGCGCATCCGCCGGCGGGAGCGAGCTGCCCCGCGCCATCGACGTCGTCGTGATCGGCGCGGGCCAGGCCGGCCTCGCCGTCGGCCGTACGCTCAAGCAGGCGGGCGTGGACTTCGTCATGCTCGACGCCGCGGACGAACTCGGCGTGTCCTGGACCCACCGCTGGGATTCGCTGCGGCTGTTTACCTCCGCGCGGTTCTGCGGCCTGCCGGGCCTGCCGTTCCCCGGCGATCCGGATCGCTACCCGGCCAAGGACGAAGTGCCGGACTATTTCCGAACCTACGCGGCGACGTTCGAGCTGCCGATCCATTTCGGCCAGCGGGTGGTTTCGGTCGGCCGGTCCGGCGAGGGCTTCACGGTGACCACCCCGCACGCGAGCATCGCCGCGCGCCAGGTCGTCGCCGCGGTCGGGGCCTTCCAGACCCCCGTCGTTCCCGAGTTTTCCAAACGGCTGGCGCCGTCGGTCACCCAACTGCATTCGCACGCTTACCGAAATCCCGAGCAGATTCCCGCAGGCAAGGTCGCGGTCGTGGGCTCGGCGAACTCGGGCCTGCAGATCGCGACCGAGTTGGCGGGCAGCCGCGAGGTGGTGGTCTGCAAGGGCCGCAGGCAACCGCGATTGCCGCAGCGGATCCTGGGGCGCGATGCGTTCTGGTGGTTGTCGAAGAGCGGCATCCTGCGCCTGCCGACCAACACGCCCCTCGCGCGGCGATTGGCGATGCCCGACCCGGTGGTCGGCACGAAGATCGACGAACTCGCCCGCAGCGTCGGCTTCGCCGAGCGGGTCGTCGATGCGGAGGGCGCGCAGTTGGTCACCGCCGACGGCAAGCGGATCGACGCGACCACCGTGCTGTGGGCCACCGGCTATCGCAACGACTGGTCCTGGCTCGGCGCGGAACTGCTCGGCGCGGACGGACAGCCCCGGCACGACGCGGGCATCGGCGCGTCCGGACTGCATTTCGTCGGTCTGTACCGGATGCGCAACCGCGGCTCGGCACTGCTGGGTTTCGTCGGCCGCGACGCGCAACGCGTCGGCGCGGCCGTCGCGCAACGCAGCCGGCGCTGAGCTGCGGCTCAGCCGAACTGCGGCTAGCCGATCCGCGGAGCGGCAGCCTGCTGTTCTACAGCCTGCAGTTGCACCGCAGGCTCCGGCTGCCACTCGTCGACCAGTCGGTCGTAGTTGGCGTAATCCGGCTCCAGGCCCGCGGCCACGATCTCCCACAGCATTTCGTCCGTGCCGCCGCCGATGCGCGCCATCTTCACGTCGCGCCACCAACGGCCCAGCGGCGATTCCGACTCCAGCACGCCGGCGCTGCCGAAGATGTGCATGCACTCGGACATCACTTCGCAGCCGAGGCGAACCACGCTGACCTTGGCGGCCGAGGCCGAGCGCACGTTGAACCCGGCGCCGTCCGCGATCAGAGCGTTCAAGGCCAGGCGCATCAAGTCGACTCGCGCCTGCAGGTCGGCGACCCTCAGCCGCAGCGCCTGATGGTCGAACAGCGTGGCCCCGAAGGACTTGCGCCGCTTCATCCGGGCCACGGTCACGCCCAGGGCCAGTTGGCAGGCGCCGACGACCTGGGCCGCCACGGCGAAACGTTCCTGGGCCAAGGCCATGCTGAGCACGGCAAGACCGGTGCCCGGGCGGGCGATCATCATCTCGGCGGGCACCCAGGTGTCGAAGAACACGGGGGCGGTGCTGATGCTTCGGGCGCCGACGGTGTCGAACTGCTTGCCGACACGCAACTGCGAGGTGGGCACCAGGAACAGCGCCAGATCGTCGCGGCCGGCGTGACTCTCGTCGGTCCCGCGCAGCGCCAGCACGATGTAATCGGCCACCGGCGAAGGCGAGGCCATCTTCTTGTGCCCGCGCAGGCGGAAGCCGCCGTCTTCCCGGACCGCGGTCGAGGCGAGCCCGAGCATGTCCGAGCCCGCGCCGGCCTCGGTCGCGGAAATGCACAACACGGCCTGGCCCGCGATCGCCCGGTCGGCGACCTCGCGCAGCCGGTCGGACCGGCCGAACCGGCGCAGCATTCCGATCGCCGAGTCGTGCAGGGTGACGCCGGAGGCGATGCCGCCGGCGCCGAGCCGGCCGAAGCGCTCGGACAAGGCCAGCGTGTGCTCCAGCGCCGGCACCGGGCAGTCCTGCCACTTGGCGGCGAAGATGCCTTCCTGGCCCAGCAATTCGATGATGCCGCGAGGGAACCGGCCGGCGATTTCCGCCTCGTCGATCATCCGGCGCGTCGGCTCGGAAGCCAGCAGCCGGTCCAGGCGGTCCTTGAAGGACGCCGTGGCGGACATCGGGGTTTCATTCTGCAGGCTCATCAGCCGACCTGTTCCTGTGCTCGTTGGTGGTTCGCGCCATGCAACATCGCCATCTCGGCCTCGACGATGCTGATGGTCGCCGAGCGCCGCGGCTTGCCCGACGGCGTCTTCGGCAGCGTGCGCGGCGGCACCACCGAGACCAGCCGGGGGCTGACGCCGAAGGCCGCGTAAACCGCGTTCGATACTTCGTTCTTGATGCGCGCGCTGGACTCGAGGTCGGCGCTGTCGACGGCTTCGACCACCACCGCGAACTCTTCGCGGATGCCCGCCGCGGCCAGGGCGACCGCGATGGCGTTGCCCGGCCGTACGCCGCCGACGCGGCAGGCCGCGCGTTCGATATCGGTGGGGAAGATGTTGCGTCCCGCGACGATGATCATGTCCTTCAACCGGCCGCAGACGACGACCTCGCCGGTTTCGGTGACATAGCCGATGTCGCCGGTGCTGAACCAGCCGCCGTCGCCGAGCAGCGATTGCCTGCCGCCCGGCGTGAGGTAATAGCGCGAGACGGCGTCGCCGCGGATCTTGATCTCGCCGACCGCCCGCGCCTGGGTGCCGGCGCCCGGCCCGTCGCCGACCCGGATCTCGATGCCGGGCAGGGGCTTGCCCAGCCTGGCCAGGTGGCGCGCGGCAGCGTCGGTGCGCGGCGCTGCATGCGACTTCAGTTCGATCGCCGCCTGGTCGACCGTATCGAACTGCATGCCTGCGCCGGTCTCGGAGAAAGAAATGGCGAGCGTGGCTTCCGCCATCCCGTACGCGGCGACGAAGGCCTTGGCGTCCAGCCCGAAGCGAGCGCCGGATTCGATCACGGCGGACACGGTGGCATGGTCGATGGGTTCGGCTCCGCTGAGCACGAACCGCAGCGACGATAGATCGAACGCGCCGTCGGGCGCCGCCCGCAGGTAGCGGGCGAGCAGGGCATAGGCGAAGTTCGGCCCCGCGGTCATCGTGCCGCGGTATTTGGAGATCAATGTCGGCCACAGCCGCGGCGAGCGCAGGAACTCCCCGGGCGCTGCGCAAACGGCCTCCGCGCCGACCTGCATGGGCAGCACCATGAAGCCGATCATGCCCATGTCGTGATACAGCGGCAGCCAGCTCACCAGCACGTCGGCCTGCGGGTCGAGCCGCGACGCGCTCACCATCGCCGCGGCGTTCTCGTGCAGGTTCCGATGCGAGATCGCCACCGCCTTCGGCAGCCCGGTCGAGCCCGAGGTGAGCTGCAGGAAGGCGATATCGTCTTCGCCGCAATCGACCGGTTCGAGCGCCGCGCCTTCGGCCAGCGTCTCCGCGGACACGATTGTGGTGCCTTGCGCCTCGAACAACGGCGTCGTGCGGGCGAAGACGTCGCCGACGACCACGACCTTCGCGCCGATCATGTCGAGCACCGCGAAGGTGTCTTCCGCCCAGGCGTCGAGGTCCGATCGCGGAGAGGGCTGATGCAGCATCGTCACCGATGCCCCGCGCATCCATACGGCCTGAATCACCGGCGCAATGCTCACCGGCTCGCCGACCAGCACGCCGACCGTGTCGCCGGGATTCACCCCGGCCGACGCGAGCGAGCCCGCCATGCGGCGTGCGATCTCATGAATCTCTTTCCAGGTGCGCCGGATCGGCTGTTGCGGTTCGCCCGTCACCAGGCCTTTGCCGGAGTTGGGCGCACAGACGAATACCTGCTGGGTAAACCTGCTCACGATCCGATCGCTCCTTGATCTTCCGATAACGCGCGGCCGGCCACGGGGATTACCTCTCGCGGCAACCGGAGCTTTAGGCGGGAATTGCGGATTCGAAGGAAATTCCGGCGCCGGACCCGATGGCGCGATCGCGCGTCAGATCGATGAGTCGGACGACGTCTGCGACGGTCTTGCAGAGGATCAGCTCTTCCTGCTGGAGCGTCACCCCGAGCCTTTCCTCGATCGCCACCAGGCCGATCGCGAAGGCGATGGAGTCGAAGCCCAATTCGCCGATCAGCAGCGAATTCGTGTGAACGCGAGCTGGATCGATCGCAAGCTCGTCCCGGAAAACTGCAACGAGCGTCTCATAAGAGTTTGCGTTTTCTGGCATGAATCACTCCTTTGATTCCGAACGAGCCTAGCACAACGGTCATCGCCTTCTGATAGCCCCGCCGGAGCATTTCGAGCGACTTAATGCAGGAATACGTGGTTTGGTGATGAGTTCGGACATGTACGATTGACGTGCGTTGATTGTTATCTGTGACCAGATTCGCGAAGTGGGAATCCAAACTACGCCGCAGTGCCGGTTTTCGCGGGCGACAGGTTCTTTATGCCGTCGTATGGCGCCAGTGCGGTTGCGGCCGCGGCGGTCTTGGGTAGGAGGGGCGCAAGCCGCGACCGTGGCACTCCAGTTCGCGCCGCATGCCTGCAACCCGATGCTTAGCGATCCACAGCGGACTCATCGCTCCCGAACCTGCCGCAAGCTGCGGCGGTATCGAACCTGCACTGCGCTTCAGACATTGCGGTGGAGGGCAGGGTTGTACGAACTGCCGCGTCCGACAGTAAGCCGATCAAAGCTACATCCGCGGCCCACCTTGAGACTGTCCGCCCATCCCCTGTGTCTGCTGCGAGGCCTCTTGGGTCAACCGCTGTTCGGCGGCCTGAGTCTGGCGCATGACCTGCGCTTGCTCGTATCGCTCGGGCGCGGGCAGCGACAGAGCCTGGGCCACCGGCATGTGCGCATAGTTGGCCGCCGGGTCCGGAGAGGCGCCGCGGCCGTCCCGATACACGAACAGCACTTCGCCCGCCGCGTTCTGCGCGGTAGGGCGGTTAAGCGCGACTCTGACATCGTCGCCCGGGGCGAACTTGTTCGCGACCGCTAGTGAAAGTGCGCTGGCGCTTATACGTTCGCTTTGCTCGTCCCAGGGTTTGCCGATGCTTTGCTCCAGGTCGCGCACGCTGCCCCTGATCTTTTCCAGCAGCGGGTGATCCGGGTGGCTGGGGTCGTTGGCGCCAGGACGAGCAGGGCGCTCCGCAGGCGGCGCCGGCTTGTCTGGTGCGCGACTGGTGTCGATGAAGTCCGGCGGCAAGGTCACCTCCGCGCCAAGCGCCTGGACATTGATCCTGATCTCAGGAAAGTCACGCCCCGGATGCGCGGCCTGTGCGATGGCTTCCTGGCGGTAGATTTCGCCGAAAGCCCAGTCGATGTTTCTGGCTGGGTAGCCGCCGACACTGTCGTAGAAGGATTTAGCCATCGCGTCCATGCTTTTGTCGGCGTCTAGCCGCAAATCGGGCTTGATGTGCAAGCCTCGATCCATGGTGTAAGTCGGTGGCTTTTTATCGTCGTAGTCGATGTAGTTGGACGCGCCGCCGTCGGCTTGATACAAGTCCGCTAACGTCGCCCGCGGGTTCTCGTGCTTCACTTGTGCTGCAACCGTGTTGAAACCTGCAATTTCTGCCCGCGCTTCCCTCGCGCGCGCACCTTCGTTGTACTCCTTGACCGGTCCGGTAAAGTCGTGCGGCGACGGGCCGTTTGCGATTGCTGCGACCTGTTCGCGGAAGCGTTGTTCCGTTTGCAAACCTTCGTTGCGGCCCAGTGCGTGGTCTATCTCGTGGCCGGCGGTGTAACGAATGAAGTTGACGGCTTCCTTGGCATCTTCCGGATTGGTAATCGGGTCGGCGTCATTTATCAGCTCGACCGAAAGGCGCATGGTGCGGGTAGAGCTGTCGTAACTACCGTTGAATCTTGGGTCGGTTTCGGCTTCTATCACGACCAGATGTCCTTTCTCAACGGCGAGCTCGAATTGCGTCCGGAGCCCCGGCGTGCTGTCGAGGGCGTCGCGAAAAATCCTACCTGGGTTCGTGTCATCGGTTCGAGCTTGTTGCTCGAACTCAGCCAACATCGCGTCGAGCTTTTGCCGTGCCTTCAGTTCTTCCTGAAGTGTTGCCATACTTGGTCATCCTTGGGGAGCAGCAGCCGTGACAAATACTCTTGAAACACACAATTGATCGTCGTAGCGCTTTGTCTTCCCGTGAAGTTCGACGCGTACGGAGACTTTTTCAGTACGAAAGAACCTGTACTCCGTGCCCAGCCGAGGTGCGCGTTCCGACGGTTTGAATCCTGCGGCAATGAGAGGGGATCGGTAGTGCTCCAAGCTGACACACACAGGCGTCATGTCGGCGTAGCTGTCGCTGATTCGCCCCATGTGGAACAGGACAGCGTGAGGACTCGGGCCCGGAACGGTTTTTACTGAAGACAACGAATAGCGCCACCCTTCAGGCAGCGCCCCGACGCCGAGGAAGCTATTGGGGGTCTCCGGGTCAAGCCCGAGGTCAAGGCCAGTGCGCTTCTCGATGTTCGGTCCGGACAGATCACGAGCATCGTTCACGCTCAGAATCCAGGCCAGGATCCTGTCGTTGAGTTGTTGCGCGCTAAGCGAGTCGTTGATAGCGGGCGATGCCGAGTCCGTCACGGCGGGCTTCTCCTGAACCGAAGTGGGGCCTGCGGTCGTGCTGGCGCACGCACAGGCAGCGAGCATGCAGACCAGTGGGGCCAGTCTCGTTGCCAGGAGGTGAGAGTCGAGCTTGAGCATTTACGTCTCCATATGTGCCGCTGTTCCGTGTCCGAACCGCCAGCGCACTCGCGGGCTTATCCTGGAAGAGGGTTTATCAGGGGTCAAGGCGTCGAGCTCCTGCCTTGCTTCTAATTCGTCCTGAGGTACTACGATGCCCGATCATGCTTGAGGCGCCGCAGCCGTGACGAACACCCTGTAAACACAAAGCTGCTCGTCGATGGGTGTTGTCTTTCCGTGAAGCTCAACGCGCACATAGACCATTCCGTTTCTGAAGATCCGGTATTCCGTGCCCGCCCGTCGAGGAATATCAGACGCTTTGAATCCGGCAGAGATGAGGGCGGATCGATAGTGCTCCAGGCCAACGCACACAGGCGTCATATCGACGTAGTCGTCGCCGGCACGCCCAATCTTGAACAAGACGGCGCGGAGTCTCTGCCCAGGGGTGTTGTTGACCGAAGACAGTGAGTAGCGCCAACCATCAGGTAGTGCCCCGACGCCGCGAAAAATATTGGGGGTCTCCGGTTTGGTCCCCAGGTCAAGGCCTGTGCGCTTTTCTATGTTCGGCCCGGACAGATCGCGGGTATCGTTCACACTCAGAATCCAGCCCAGGACTTTGTCGTTGAGTTGTTGCGCGCTAAGCGAGTCGTTAATAACAGGCGGAGCCGAATCCGTCATGGCTGCTTTCCCTTGAACCGAAGTAGGGCCCGCGGTCGTGGTGGCGCACGCACAGATAGCAAGCACGCAGACCAGCCGCGCTAGTTTCGTCGCTAAGAGGTGAGAGTCGAGCTTTGGCATATACGTGTCCATGTATGCCACGGGTCAGCGTCCGAACTATCGACGCACTAGCGGCTAATCCTGGAAGAGCGTTCGTCATGGGTCAAGCAGATGCGGCGCCGAAGATGTCGAGATATGACCCGTATCTCAGGCGCGCCTGCGCTGAACGGGCCCTCAAACTGCACGGCCGCAACTACGGGTATCGCATCGTGCTCAGCAGCGGCATCGTCGACCGCGAACTCGACACCGCCGAAAGCCTGATTTTCGTCAGCGCAACCCTCAATGAGGCTGAGGAATTCAGCGGCCTGTTCTCCAGCTGGTTGGAAGTCGAAACAAAAAAGCGCAACTTTTAGTTCAACATCTCGCTGTGTGAGCAGCTACCCAAAGAGCGCCATTTCCAGCGCTCGTTCTACAAATCGCGCGCCAGATATGTCCGTGAGGTGAGCTGCAGGCAACTGCGTGGCTTGTCGAAAGCGTGCAATATGGAGCGCCATTCCCTCTTAGAGATCGCTATTGAGCTGTCCCTTAGTGTCAGCTGTCGGCTAGGGCGGCATCAAAATTTCGATGGTGCCGTGTCGATGGATCACGACTCATCTAGCGACAAGGTCATGACTGGCTCGTCGAAAGCGCGCTCGCCCCAGCCAGTGAGCACGTCATGTACTGCCTCGAACAGAAGCGACATGGGCACTTCTTTGATGCGTCGGTAACGGGTGTCCCAGCCCTTTTCGACTGCTCGCTCACCATTCTCGCGGAGCAGGTTTAAAATGCGGGTCTTAATCTGTTGGATACCAGAATTTCGATATTTCGTCTTGTAGTCCAAGGCCGAAAGAGCTGTTTTATAGGCTAGGTAGTAACATTGCGAAATGGCAAGTTTTTCGAGTTGGTTGCTGAAAACAGCTCGCAATTCATCTTGTTCAGGAACTGGAATGTCGCGACTTTCAAGTTGGTAGGTGATGTATACGATCATCTCCTCGACACCCAAATCTCTAGATAGAATTGGCGCGTGATTTTTCCATTCTTGCGGCCACATCGAGTGGGGCAGCTCGCGAATAGTGCGGTGCAGTTCGAGCGTATGAGTGGAGATGCGCCATACGACTTGGTTTAGTGTTGCCCATAACTGGCCATCCTTGGCCTCGATATAATGAGCAGGAGTTGAAATGTCGGGGGTGATGACACCCTTATGCATCAACTGCCATAGAACCTTGCGGAATTTATTTGTTGGTTCAAATGATCGTCCGGATGCTGCGATCGGCGTCAGTGTCCATTCAATATGATCGATTTGTGCTGCGCGCATAAGCGCGACGAGGGCCGCAGCTTCTAGAAGGCTTAGCTCTTCTGGCTTGGTCCGCGTTAACTTCGGGTCTGGGAGGTTTGAGAGTATTCGACGAACGGCGGCGGCAGGACTATCATCTGCGAGCTCATTTGCCAGTTCAAGGTATTCCCTTGCAAGGGCTGAATTCGAACGCTTGAGTGACAGCGTCGAGATCCGTGCAAGCACGTCGTGCCCACCGTTGTCGCCAATGATCTGCCCCCATGCATTGAGCAACTCTTGTGCTGAGGATTCTGGATGATTGCCTAGCCACGTGAGTGCGCCCTCGAACATCAGAACGACGTCTTCAGAACTCTGATCGTCCACAGGCAACATCTCAATGTCAGCTTGGCAGTATGCAGCTTCCTCATCTGGCAGCGAGGAGATACGGTGAGCCAGGAGAGCGAGTAATGCTCCTGCTTCCTTGAAGTCATAAGGTTCGAATTCGGTGAATGCGGAGTACGCCAAGAGGGCGATCCACCAAGGTGAGTTCTCGTGCCCTGCAGAACGCATGATCTGCAGTTGCTCATTGTCCGGCTCGCCATTTGCTATCGCATTGGCAGAGAGGAGGAGGCGCCACTTTCCGGCGGTAGCTGCCGAAAGGTGAGTCAAAATTTCGCGCCATCGCGACGAGAAATTAAAGCCGATTTGGTCGATTTGCAGTACACCGAACAGGCTTGAAGATGAAATAAGTGGTCCCCATCCGTCTATGCCTTGCGGGCCGGAAAATCCGGTTGGCCAAAGTTGGTCAATAATTTGCTCGGCATTGGCGACAACTGAGTCGATGTCGTTGGTTTCAAGCGCAACTTGCAGAAGGAATGCTGGCGCGGCTGCGGGCTCACGCCCATCGGCCTGTCGCGGTGACTTGTCGGCTGCCCAAGGGGCAATGCGGTTTTTGACTCTTCTGTAGCAACTAGGTTCCCCTTCGCGAGCACGATGCAGATCAACCATCGCCCGCATCTCGTCAATCCCAGCGCGATTGCCGTCACCCTTTTGCTCGTCTGCTATGACGATTGTTTCGACCCGGTCGACTACGGAATCTGCGTCGTCAAACCGCGCGAGTGACATCGCGAGAACGTAAGCCTCGTTGAAGATCTTTTCGCAATTGGAGCGCGGAACAAAGCGCAGCAAGGATTCGAGTTCGGTATGGTCGGCTCTCCCAGCTAATCGCCGCTTCTGGGCGCGGATGCCGTGTGGAGTATCCCAATCTGGGTAAAGCTCACACGCCCTCTCTGCCAACGATAACGTGTCGAATTCCGCTCTATAGCCGATTTCGAAAGCCGCGGCGAAGGCAACGCGTGGCGGTGCAATTTCTTCAAGTGCAGAGCCGAGCAGATGCATTACCTGTCTTTCGCGCCATTGTCGTTTCTCTTGATCCTCTTTTGAGCCAAATCCGCTTATCAGACGTGATCCGTGGCGACCGGCGAGTACCCGTGCGAGAACGGCGCGCGCAACGGGGTGCCTTCCAACATTGTCCGGTGTGAGAAGTGCTTCCGCTTCAGAATCGCGTCCCGACAGGGCAAGACAGAAGCCGCGCTTCGCGCGCGTATTGTTTGTCTGTCGTTTGATTATCGCGTATGCCGCCTCCGCGTTGCGGTACTCCTGCCGCAGGAACGCCTTGTCACCGGGATGAAGGTCAGTGGAGGGCTCTTCGACGGCTGAGAAGACCGTATCGAGCAATCGATCCAGTTTGATTTCTTTCGACCGCGGCATCCTGATCCGCCCCCTAAAAAGAGGATCCAAGGGTAACGGGTTTTGAGCTCAAGGTGGACTCGACTGGAAGAGCGGCGATCTACCCTTGAAGGCAAGTCGAGGGCGTAACCCGCGTCGTGAGGCGTTGGCTTTGACCTAGCCGCCCGGGCTTCTGTCGGTCGCGGCGCTGCAACCTTGGGGGCGTCAATTCGCTCATGCGCGAGGATTCCTATTGCAAGAAATAGCGCATTGCCAGGGCGTGGGCACGTTCCATCCGCCTTGGTCAGCTGCAATGAGCGTCAGCTTTCTGCCAGAAGCGAATAGTGACCGCACTGAGTTTAATTATCACGAGGCGATCGGGAATCCTGCGAGAAAGTGAGCGCTTGCTTCCAGGTGGCATCGCTCCAAACTCGAAGGGAACGACATCCCAATGCTGAGTGCTGATGCTGTTTTGCGGAAGGATCGATCACTGTCAAAATCGCAACGATTGCTGGACTTCCAAGAAGTTTCCCTATATGAGATCGAGCATCACGCAAATTTTAGAAGTTTTGTCTCTAGCCGATCGCCAAATTCTGGCGGCACTCTGGTTGCTCTTGCGAAGTAACTTACAATCAGGATTGCAAACCTCACAGCTTGTGCGTCGTCTTTGGAAAGGCTTCTTAGAAACACGTCTGAATGTGTCAATGACGAGAATGCGCACTCTTTGAGAATTAAGGCTGACCTGAAGCAGGCGTTGGGGTCGTCAAGCAACTGACGGAGCAGTTTTATTAGCCGAGGCCACTCAGGAGGCGCAAGATCCTCATCTGCATCTGAACCGTGTCGCGCTTGCTTTAGAAGCTTAAATAGCTTGTTTTGCTGTTCGTACTCGTCTCGCCCTCCGTACAGTTTCATGCGGACGGCATCTTCAAAGTCAATTGCCGAGGACGGTAGAAGCATTAATCGAAATACTGAATTAACTAGAGATGCCATTTCAAGGCCAAATAGGGATGTGAAATCGCCAAACAATGCCTCGTACTCTATGTGCGCGGGGTCAAATTCGGACCTGTACTCCAAGACGTGTGCGACTATTTTTCGACAGCCAGCGTGACTGGCGCGGTTGCGCCAGAACTCACTCTGCCTATACTGAAGAAGGGGCGATATTGCGGGAAATCTGCGGCGAAGTTCTGCAATCTTATCCCATGCATCTACCGATGCGACGGCAGCGTCAGTTACCAGGTCACGTCCTGCGCTTACTCTTCCGAATAATTCGAACTCGTCCTCGGGGATGAGGAGCACACCTAGTTCTTGTGCAAGTTGTCGGTGGTCCGATTCGATATTTGCCTTCTTTAAAACACAGAATGCCTGCTTCGCTTCGAAGTACCCCATTAGGCCTTTCAGCCATAACGAGCGATTAGCGCCAGATTCTCCAGCCTTGGTCTTGCAGTCAAATAAGACTGTATCGCTGCCCATTACTGGATCCGGTGCGATTGCAAGGACGTCGATATCAGTCACGAGTGAGACGCGTCGCCCCATACGCGCGGGCGGCGCCACCTCAACTTCCATATGCGGATACCATCTTCTGGTGACCGCATAACGAAGGGCTTGCTCCTTAATGGCACGATCTTTGATCATGTTTCACTTGTTAAAGATGATTTCAAGTTGATGCGCATGCTCTTCTGAAAGCGGCGCCTTTGATCTTTCTTTTAGCTTTGCGCTTGCTATAAGCGACTCAACATACTGCTGGTCTTGCTGAAGTGCTCGTCGTGCTTCCTCGTCCACCTCGATGCCAGAAACTTCACCACCCGTAACTAACTGGTAAGCAATATCCAGCGCCTCATCGTTCTCGCGCGATTCGATGATATGAAGCTCAGCATACCCCGCCCCAGAAGGAACTAGCTTGGCAATGCGCAAGTGTTGCAAGTTTCTGTACTGATCACGTGCTTCGGTTGTGGCACGGTTGAGTTTCTTGTGATGCATAAGCTGACCGATAATTGCTGCGGGATTTCGGACCGCATGCGCACGTGGCAAATACTGCCCTTGTCGAACCGCGGCAACGATGGCCATTGCTCGCTCATAGATTTCCCTCTTCGATCCTGCTAGTGCACCATTGCCCGGTGTCGGGGTGAAGATAAAGTGGTTTTCCCCAGAGTGCGGGGTGGTGATAGTTGGTGGACGCACGACTCCGTCGTAAGCAAGCCTTTGGAGGAGGTTGAAATCTTCAGGAGTAAGGTTCGACTCCCCCTTCGCGACCGCCGTCTGCAGCACCGATAATGGAAGCCCTTGGTTCTTACGAACTTCCGCTAGAACCTTTTGAACCGATTTCGCGCCAGACTTCGCCACTGTATCTGCAAATATATCCGCATTCTCAGAGAAGTAGGCGGGACTAAGCAGAAGCTCTTTTCCCCGGTGTCGACTCTGCTTCAAGTAACCGCCGTCAAGGCCGAGGGCTACGGCACGGTCAAAGCGTCTGGCATCAGCCCCTACAGAATTCCGAAGGGCGTCGAGTTTTTCTGGTGATTTTGCTAGACGGCGTAGAAGTTCTACCGATAGCTGCTCGGTTTCGTTCAGGCCGGCGCCCTGGGCATATTCGCCAATTGTGTCGTAGAGGCTTTCGTAGTACGGAACATCAGGGACGACCTTGTCGATAGTCTTGCCAGACGTGGCAAGCCGAACGAACTCGACCTCAGCAAGTAACTCTAGAACCGGCTTCAGCGCGAGAGGACTAATGTCTAGGAAGTGGCTTGCAACGAGTTTTAGCTTTTCATACTCAATAGTCGGTAGTCCCTGGATGTGAAGGGCCAAGCGCACCGCGCTACCAACAAGTGTGAGCTGCTCGAAGTCGTCAACAACCTTGGTTGCGAGTCCCGTTTGAATTTCGTGGCATCTGATTGCCAGTTCCTTTTTGTCCATACTCCCCTCTCTAGACTACATCCCTGTCGCTACGCAAGAGCGCCATTTAGCCGCAAAGATTACGTGAAGGCAAACCTAAGCCAAGGTCACGTTAGGGCAGAGACGGAGGCCGGGACCACCGATCTCCCAGCGAGAATATCCCTTATCAGATACGTGTTTTGGCGATGAACTCGGACATGTCTGATTGACAGCCATTGGTGGACGCTGCAAAGTCGAGGTCAAGGAGCGTCGAAACTCCCAAACACACAGCGGTGCCCGCCTTCGTTAATGGTGGGTTTTTCATGCCTGACGTTTGGGCATGCCGACGCGTTGCCTGCGTCGGGAGGGCGGCTAATACAACACCCGCAAGGGGAATACGCCCGCCGTCTGTGTGCGGTTTCGAACCTCCCGACATCCCGCCGGTTGCATGTCGCGCCGTGCGGGTTCCTTGCCTAAGGACAGGAGTATCGCGTATGCGCCGCAAGCCTGAGCTCACGCCCCCGCAGGAAGGGGTGGTCATGCCCGTTGATGCGTTCGAAGCGCTTTCCGCTTTTCAGCAGGAGTTGCACGGGATCGTGCGGACTCTGCAGCCTGAGGTGTTGGTCGAGATCGGTTATCCCGCCGGGCAGAATCACCGGTTGTTGCGGGAGGTGTTTCAGGCGTTGGCGCGGCGGCTGGACCCGGTGATGGCGGCTTGTGTTTCGGCGGCCGCGGGGGAGGGGGGCGTCGGGGCGGTGTCGTCGGGAAGCCTGCACTGATGTAGGTTTGCCTGGGCTACGGCTCAGGCAAGGGCTAAAGCTAAAGGCAAATCCCCCCAGCCCCCCTTTTTCAAAGGGGGGAAGGGCAAGGGGAAGGGCGAGGCTCCCGCTAGCGGGAGAAGGCGAAGCGACGGCGGCCACTCAGCGATCCGGCTTGAACTCCACCGGCACGATCACCACCGCGGCCACCGCTTTGCCTTTGCGCACTGCGGGGGCGAAGCGCCAGGTGCGTACGGTGCGGACGGCGGCGCGGTCGAGTTCGCGGTGGCTGCTGCGCTTGGCGATTTCGACGTTGGTCGGGCGCCCTTCGGCGGAGACCTGCACGCGCAAAGTCACCAGGCCGCCTTCGCCGCGGCGCAGTGCGTCGATGGGATAAGGCGGTTTCGGGCTGTGCCCGGGCAGCGGGCGCGGCTTGGCGTTGGGCGCCAGCACGCCGGTGGTGCGGCGTGGGCGTGTGTCGTCGCGGCGTTGAGTGTCGGCGATGCGTAGCACCTGCGCGTCGCGCAGCGCGGATTCGATGCCGGTCGCGGTGCGTTGGCCGATCGCGGCCGGGTCCAGTGCGGCCTCGGCGTTCTCGGGCAGGTAGGCCGGGCGGTCCAGGCCCGGCGTGCCTTCGATGGTGCGCTTCGGCGCCACGCTGTGGATCTGCCGATAGCCGAACGAGACCACCGCCAATACGCCGACCACGATGGCGATCGAGATCGCCAGCGCGATCATCAGGATCCACGAGCCCTGCGGCGCCGTTTCGCGGGCGAAGCGGGGTATCGGCGATGCCGGCGGGAAGGGTTGGCTGGTCGTGGGCGGGGCCAGCGCGGTCAGCGACAACGGCACGGCGTGGTTCGGGTCCATGTGCAGGACGCTGATGCGGCCCTGGTTGAGCGCTTGCGCCAGTTCGGTGCTGGCGCCTAGCCGGTCGGCGACTTCGTCCAGGAGCACCTCGGCCTGCACGCCGCGGCGCTCGCTCTCGGCCGAGGCGAAGCGCCAGCGGTTGTACTCGGCCCAGATCAGCAGCAGCGCGACCACGACCGTCGCGGTCGCCGGCAGTACCAGCATCAGGAAAGGGTCGACGCTGTGTTCGCGCAGATACAGCTCGGAGGCGGTGCGGCGGACGCCGAGCAGCCACATCGCCAGGGTCGCCACCGGCATCCACAAATACAGATAGGCCAGCCAGAACGCGCCGGTGACCACGCCCCACAGGGTGCGCGGCCAGGCGTCCTGGGCGCCGGGTTTCTGGATCAGGCGCGAGTCGTGCTTGTGCGCGGTGCGCCGGCGCGGGCCGTGTTTGTGTCCGCCCGGCTTGTGCTCGGCAGGCGTGGGCTTGGCCGGGGTAGCGGTCGGCTTCATCGGATCCCCCGGTCCGGGCTGACCCAGGTTGCGCGGGTGCCGCGACGTTTCGCCAGCGCCTTGGGCACCGCCGCGACGGTGGTGGCGAAGCTCAGCAGCCAGTACGCCATCGGGTACCAGATCATCCAGTAGTAATTGCGCCCGACCCCGGTCTCGTACTGGCGGTCGATGACGATGCTGGCGGCGAACTGCAGCAGGCAGATCAGCGCCAGAATCACGCCGTGCCACGACGGCAGCAAGGTGGTCACGCGCAGTTGCTCGGGCAGGTCGACGACCAGGCCGAGCGCCCACAGGCCGATGATCAAGGCCATGACGTAGGCCCAGATCAGGCTCAGCACGTATTCGGCCAGCACCGCCCACATGCGCCGCTTGCGCCAGGAAAACAGGTCGCGGGTATGCCGCATCAGCACTTCCACGCCGCCCTGGGCCCAGCGCAGGCGCTGTTTCCACAGGCCGCCGAGGGTTTCCGGCATCAGGATGAAGCACATCGCATTGGGTTCGTAGCGGATGTCCCAGTGGTCCATCTGCAGGCGCCAGCTGATGTCGATGTCTTCGGTGACCATGCTGTCGGACCAGTAACCGATCCGGTGCAGCGCGCTGCGGCGGAACGCGCAGATCACGCCCGACACGGTGAAGATGCGGCCGTACACGCGCTGGGCGCGCTTGATCATGCCGATGATCGAGGAGAACTCGCCGACCTGCAGGCGGCCGAGCAGGGTCGAGCGATTGCGGATGCGCGGGTTGCCGGTGACCGCGCCGACCCGCGCGCCCGAGCACAGGTGCCAGATCATCCAGTGCATCGCGTATTCGTCGAGCAGGGCGTCGCCGTCGATGCAGACCAGGTAGTCCGAACGCGCCGCCAGCGCGCCCATGCGCATCGCATTGGCCTTGCCGAGGTTGCGGTCCAGGTGCACCACCCGCAATTGCGGATGCAGCGCGGCCAGGCGGTTGAGCTTTTCGCCGGTGTCGTCGCGGCTGCCGTCGTTGATCGCAATCACTTCGAACTGCGGATAGCGCTGGGCCAGCGCCGCGGCGATGGTTTCGTGGACGTGGTCGCCTTCGTTGTGGCAGGGGATCAGGATCGAGGCGAACGGCGCGTCCGCCAGCGGCGGCGGATCGGTGCGCACCCGCGCCTTCCGCTCGCGGCGGAAGTAGTAGTACAGCCCGCCGGAGATCCAGAAGAACGACATCACGATCGGATAGAAGAAGGCGAACTGGAACAGCGCGGCGAGCAATGGACTGGCGAGCGGGCTCATGGTGGACTCGATGGCAGCGCGGACGGGCCGGCCGGGTGGGCTCGGCGACGAATGGAGTGGGCGGAGCTCAACGTTCGAGGTAGGGGAAGCCGCGCACGGACATGATTTCGCGCGCGTCCCGGGTCGAGGGCCGGTCGTCGATGAAGTCGTCGGGGTACCAGGCCAGGTGGCGCGCGCCGCCGGCCTGCAGGCGATGGGCCATCGCCTTCAACTGCGCGGCCGGGATCGGCTGCCGGTTGCGCCAGTCGACGGTCTGCAGTTCGAAGATGGTGCGCGACAGGCCGCGCGGCGACTTCTTCACCTCGGCCAGCAGCCGGTCCATCCAGGCCTGCGGATCGCGGCTCTTTTCCATCCACGGCATCGCCATCACCGCGGTGTAGTCGTAGGCCTGGTTGAAGGCGGCGAGCTCCTGCGCGAACCAGGCCTCGCTGCGCGGCTCCAGCACCGGTGCGGCGAACAGGTTGCGCACGGTGATCAGCTTGGGCCGCCATTTGCCGGCGGCGCGGGCCAGCTCGCGGGTGAACTCGATCAATGCCTGGGTGCGCTTGGCCGGGTCGGCCGGCGCCTGGCCGCGCAACTCGTCTTCGCGCAGCAGCGCATCGTCGTGGAACAGCAGGCCTTCAGTGTAGCCGCTGACCGCGAGGTCCTCGTAGACCTCGGCGACGATGCGCCGGGTCTGCGGCTCGAAGGGATTCAGGCGGAAGGTCTCGTCCGGGTTGCTGGCCTGGATCTTCAGGCGCTGGTTCAAGGCCGCATCCGGCAGTTCGAGGCCGAGTACCGGCAACCACGCGAACACCTTGACGTTGGCGCGGGTCTTGAGCTGCCAGGCGACGCGGTTGTACAGGTCGGCGCGCATCGGCAGGTGCCGGTTCGGGAAATACAGCGCATCGGCCGAGCCGTTGCCGTCGGGGTCGGCGAAGGCCTGCAGGAACACGTGGCTGGGGCCGACCTGCTTGACCCGTTCGATCAGCTTGTCGAGGTTGCGCGCCTGCTGCGCCGGGTCGGCGTCGTAGACGTAATCCAGGTCGACCTGCAAGGCGCGCAGGCCGTCGAGTTCCTCGTCGTGGCGCAGCTCGTAGGCCAGGTCGTTGACGGTGGGGTTGTCGAACACCAGCAGGCGCGCCAGGCCGTGCAGGTCGGCGCCGATCTTCTGGTGGCGGCCTTCCAGGTCGAAGGTCACCGCCATGCCGAGTTCGTCGGCGATCGCATTGGTCTGGCTGTTGTAGGCCGCGTACGGCCAGATCACCGACTTCGGGCGCACGCCGAGTTCGCGCTCGATCTCGGCGGCGCTGTCGGCGAGGTCCTGGCGGATGCGCGCCAGGTATTCGGCTTCGGTCTCGTAGCGCCGGGTCTTTTCGTTCCAGGCGCGGGTGATCGCGGCGGGCATGGTGTTGCCCTGCGGGTTGGAGGTCACGCCGCGGTGCAGGGCATGGCTGTGCGAGGCGACTTCGACCAGGCCCGAGGCCTGCATCTCGCGCAGTTGCTCCCAGGTGACGAAGTCGTCGTGGGTGAACATGCGCGGGCCGTAATCGACTTTCTGGTCGCGCGGCAGGTCGACCCAGGAGGTCACCACCGCCATCAGCGCCGGGTAGCGGTAGGCGCGCAGCAACGGGAAGACATGGGTGTAGATGCTGCGCAGGCCGTCGTCGAAGGTCAGCAGCACAGCCTTGGGCGGCAAGGGTTTGCCGCCGCGCGAGGCGGCGATGACCTGGCTCAGCGCGACCGGCTGATAGCCGTGGCCGTGCAGCCAGTCCAGGTGCGCGGCGAAGTTCTGGGTGCTGACCGCGTAGGCATCGGGGTCGCCCTTGCGCGCCACTTCGTCGCGCACGTCGTGATAGCTCAGCACCAACAGTTCGTCGGCGCTCGCCGCGAGCGGCGCCAGTGCGGCCAAGGCCAGCGCCGCGCCAGCGAGCAGACGATGGAAGCTGCGGCGCAGACGGGTGGAGACGGCGGCGCGCGAGACAGCGAAAGACGACATGTTCATTCCTCACCCCAACGGAAGCTCAGATCGAAGGCGACGCGGTCCTCGCGCACGCCGTCGTAGACCGGACGCGACCAGTTGAGGCCGTAGTTGAGCGTGCGGCCGCTGCCGAAACGCCATTCGTATTCGTAGCGCAGCTGCGGCACCCAGGCGCTGCCGTAGCCCTGTTGCCAGTACGGGCCGGCGCTGGCGCTAAGGCGTTGCACGAAGTGGCGGGTGTAGCGGCGCCAGGCGACGTGATCCAGGCGCACACCGAGGTTCAGCGAAGCGTCGCGGCTGGGGTTGAAATACGGCACCTCGGCATCGCGGCGGCTGGCGCGGCTGGTCGACAGGTCGGCCAGGCCGGCGATCTGCAGGTGCGGTCGCGTGTACAGGCGCTGGTCCAGGCTCAGCGCGAGCGCGCTGCGGCGGTTGTCGTCGCTGTAGCGCAGTTGCTGCGCGGTCGCGCCGAGCGTGGTGCGTTCGCTCGGCGTCCAGCGCAGGCCCAGGCTCAGGGCATCGGCGTCGATGCCGGCGCGGCGCGCCTGCAACGACGCGTCCGGGGATTGCCGATACCACGAAGCATTGGCGTGCCAGGCATCGTCGAGGCGCCAATCGGCGTCGAGGTAGTAGCCGGTGCGGTCGCCGCCGGCGAGCCAGCGGTCGTCGGCGCGATCGACGCCGAAGCCCAGGCTGAGGCGGTCGTAGGCATACAGCGCGCCGACGCCGCTGCGGCGGTCGTGGACGCGGGCGCCGGGGTAATCGGCCCAGGCGTCCTGGGCGTGCGCGGTCAGGCGCCAGCGGTCGTCGATCAAGGGACTGCGGATCTCGAAACGGTGCACCGCGTCGCGGCTGCCGAACGGCGATGCGGCCGCGCCGCCGCCGCGCGCGTCGCTGCGCCCGCCGGCGGTGCTGAGCGTCCACTGCCAGCCCAGGCGCCGGTCCCAGGACTCGCTCATCTGCTTGACCTGCACGTCGCGCGGGCGGTGGGCGATCAGTTCGTCGTGGATCGGCCGCGCCAGGTCGACGCGGGCGTGTTCGAGGTAGGCGCCGATCTGGCCGATGCGCGCGCCGACGTTGGTCGGTTCGAGCGTGCTCGCCATCTGGAAGCGTTGCAGCGCGCGGTCGGTCCAGCCGCGTTTTTGATAGGCGACGCCGAGGTTGGTCTGCAGGCTCGGGTTGTCCGGGCCGATCGCCGCCATCGCCTCCAGCCGCCGCTGCGCGCCGACGGTGTCCTCGCCGTACAGGCGGATCATGGTGTGGGTGCTGTCGGCGTCGTAGTGACGCCAGTTCTCGAAGCTCTGCTTGGCGCCGTCGACGCGCACCCAGGCCGGCTCGGCCGCCTTGATCTTGTCCAACTGGGCCAGGGCGGCGTCGAAGCGCTCGCTTTCCGAATAGGCGTAGGCCAGTTGCAACTGCGAGTCGTGATCCTCGGGCCACTCGCGCACGACCCGTTCGAGCACGCTCGCGGCTTGCTCGGGACGCTTGTCGGCGAGCAGCGAGGCGCCCACCTTGGCCAGCGCATACATCGGCACCTCGACGCCCTCGGCCTGCAGGGCGCGATAGCGTTCGATCACCTCGGCATGGCGTTCGAGATGATTGAGCAGCAGCAGTTCGTCGAACCGGGTGCGCAGGTCGGCCTGGCGTTGCTCGGGCGTCTGGGTGGCGCGGTACTGGTCGAAGGCCTCGCGCGCGTCGCGCATTTCGTCGAGGCGGGTGGCCTCGTCCTCGGGGAACAGGCTGCCCCAGAGCGTGAGGCGGGCGAGGCGGCCGGCCTCCAGGCGCTGGCGTTCGGCGGCATCGAACAGCTCGGGACGAGCGCGATACAGGGTCCAGGCGCGATGCGCGCTGCCGAGGTCGGCCAGGGTCAGCACCTGCAACCGGTAGAGACGGTCGTCGCCGGGGGCGGACGTCTGCGCGCTTTCGATGCGCGCCAGCGCGGCGAGCCACTGCCGCTCGGCGCGCAGGCGCTCGATGTCGGGCATCGGGTTCGCCGTGACGGTTTGACGCTCTGCAGCAAAAACTGACGTTGAGGGGCAGATTGCGCTCGCGGTGGCGAAAGCAAGGGAGAGGGCAAGTCGATGCGGGGTGGGCATGGGGGACGGACTTCCGTGTTGCGAAGGGCTGCAAGTGCTGATCTAGACCAATGCAAAAATGTGATGCAAATCACATTCCAGGAGGGGTGACGCAAGAGGTGTGCCAAAGGCGCGCCACCCGGGCCGGGGCCCGCGGTGGAAGTGATTGTTCAGATTGGATTTTTTGCCGATGCGCGGCGGCGGCCGATGCTGCGGCGCGGTTTGACAAGGTCGATTTAGATCGATTCAAATCGCCAAAGCAGGGGCGTTCGCCGGTCGGCGCAACGCGAATCGGAGGCGATCGCCGTCCGGTGCAACGGGAGCGGGAATGTCGGCAAAGTACGCAATGCGCCGAGAGGGCGCAGGGGCGAGAGCGAAACAGGCCATGGCCCTGGTCCTGGCCGGGGCCTTGGCGCCGGCCGCGATGGCCGGGCCGGCGCGCAGCTTCTGGACCTCGTTCGAGGCCGGTGAACCGGCGATCGCCGAGACCGCGACCGCGAGCCCGACCGCGAGCCCGGCGCCGCGCCTG
>NZ_JBPKJP010000051.1:0-29948 GCF_051217035.1 Lysobacter sp. 1R34A | reverse complement strand
ACGCCGTTGCGCGCGGCCTGGCTGGCGATGGCGCGGCGCATCGTCGCCGCCGACCTGGCGGCGGTGCGCGCCCACGCCCGCGCCGAGGCCCTGGAGAAATCCGAGCGCCTGCAGCAGGCGCTGTACGGGATCGCCGACCTGGCCGGCTCCGGCCTGGAGATGACCGACCTGCTCAGCCGCATCCACGGCGTGGTCTGCGGCCTGATGTACGCCGAGAATTTCTACATCGTGCTCTACGACGACGTCGCCGACACGATGCGTTTTCTGTATTTCGCCGACCGCCACGACCCCTACGTGGCCGATCCGCAGCGGGTGATCCGCGGCGAGGAGATGCCGAACAGCCTGACCCTGGCGCTGCTGCGCCACGGCGAGCCGCTGCAGGGCAGCTCGGCGGCGCTGCGCGACCTGCTCGGCGTGCCGCCGGACGACTACCACGGCCCCGACAGCGCCGACTGGCTCGGCGTGCCGATGCGCCGCGACGAACGCGTGTGCGGCGCGATCGTGGTGCAGAACTACGAGAGCGCCGGCAGTTACGGCGAGGAAGACCGGGCGCTGCTGTCGTTCGTCGCCCAGCACATCCTGACCGCGCTCGACCGGTTCGGCGCGCGCGAGGAGCTCGAACGCCACGTCGCCGAGCGCACCTACGCCCTGCAGCTCAGCAACCGCGACCTGCAGGCCGAAATCATCGAGCGCCAGCGCTCCGAACGCCTGCAGCGCGCGCTATTCCGCATCGCCGAGCTGACCATCACCTCCGACACCCTGGGCCGCTTCTATTCGCAAGTCCACGACGTGGTCAGCGAATTGCTGTACGCGCGCAATTTCTACATCGCGTTGCTGTCGGACGACGGCGAACGCCTGCAGTTTCCGTATTCGATCGACGAGCGCGACATGATCCGCGAGAGCCGCCAGCTCGCCGGCGGCCTGACCGAATACGTGATCCGCCAGGGCCGGCCGTTGCTCGCCGACCGCCACCGCATCGCCGAGCTCAACAGCCGCGGCGAAGTGCGCAGCCACGGCTCGGCCGCGCATTGCTGGCTCGGCGTGCCGCTGTACCGCGACGACTCGGTGGTCGGGGTGATCGCCATCCAGAGCTATTCGCGGGCGATCAGCTTCAACGCCCGCGACCAGGAACTGCTGACCTTCGTGGCCCACCACATCAGCATCGGCCTGGCGCGCAAGCAGGCCCAGGACCGGTTGGTGACCGCGCACGGCGAGCTCGAACAGCGCGTCGCCTCGCGCACCCGCGAGCTGGCCCATACCAATGCCGAACTGCTCGCCCAGATCGGCGAGCGCGTGCGCGCCGAACAGAAGCTGACCCACCAGGCCCTGCACGACGCCCTGACCGGCCTGCCGAACCGCGGCCAACTGCTCGAACGCCTGGACGATGCGATCGCCCGCGCGCGCCGCGAGCAGCGCGCGTTCGCGGTGCTGTTCCTCGATCTGGACCGCTTCAAGCTGGTCAACGACAGCGTCGGTCATTCGGCCGGCGACGAGTTGCTGGTCGAAAGCAGCCGTCGCATCGTCTCGACCGTGCGCAGCAACGACACCGTGGCGCGCCTGGGCGGCGACGAATTCGCGATTCTGATCGAGAACATCGACGGGCTCGGCGTCGCCGAGGAACTGGCCTCGCGGGTGCTGCGCGCGCTCGGCGAGCCGTGCTGGGTGGCCGGTCGCGAAGTGTTTCCGTCGGCCAGCATCGGCATCGCCATGTGGCATCCGCGCTACCGCAACGGCATCGAGCTGCTGCGCGACGCCGACGCCGCGATGTACCGGGCGAAGGGCGCCGGCCGCGGGCGCTGCGCGGTGTTCGACGAGGAGATGCGCGAGCAGGCGATGCGCATTCTCGACCTCGAAGCCGATCTGCGCCGGGCCATCAACGGCGACGCCTTCATCGCTTATTACCAGCCGATCGTGCGCCTCGACGACCACGGCCTGATCGGCCACGAGGCCCTGCTGCGCTGGCGCCACGAGAAACGCGGCCTGCTGCTGCCGCGCGAATTCATCGGCCTGGGCGAGGACAGCGGCCTGATCGAGGAGGCCGACTGGATCCTCTACGGCCGCGTCGTCGCCGAACTGGCGCGCGGCGGCGACGGTTATATCTCGGTCAACGTCTCGCCGCGGCATTTCCGTTCCGGGGATTTCGCCGACCGGCTGTTGCGGATGATCGACGAAGCCGGCGCCGATCCGCGCCGCCTGCGCATTGAGATCACCGAGGTCGCCTTGCTCGACGATGTCCCGCGCGCCTTGCGGATGCTGCGCAACCTGCGCAACCACGGGGTGTTGGCGCAGTTGGACGATTTCGGCACCGGGTTCTCGGCGTTGTCGTATCTGCACAGGTTCCCGATCGAGTGCCTGAAGATCGATCAGAGTTTCGTCGCGGGCCTGGTCGGCGAGTCGCGTCCGGAGAGCGTCGCGGTGGTGCGGGCGATCCAGGCGCTGGCCGGCACCCTCGGCATCCACACCATCGGCGAAGGCGTGGAAACCGAAGCCCAGCGCACGGCCTTGCGCGAGCTGGGCTGTACCTACGGCCAGGGCTATCTGTTCGGCCATCCCGCCGAACACATCCGCAGCGCGGCGAGCCTCGCCGAGAGCTACCGCGCGGGCGGGCTCGGAGCGGGCTCGCTCAATACAGACTCGCTCGATTTGGACTCGCTAGAGCCGGACGCGCCGGCGGTAGCGCCGAACGGATCGGGCCGGATCGGTCTCGATACCGATCCGGCAGACCCCGCAGCGAGCGGCCCGGTCGACGGCGACCGGGCCGACGCGGCCGCCGCGAAGGCGGCCTTGCCGTTCATTCGCTGACCGCCACGCCCGCCACCGGCCCGACCCGGCCGATCTCGCCGATCTGCACCTTGGCGCGTTCGACCAGGCCGATGAACTCGGCGCGCTGGCCCCAACGGTCGTCGAGCTTGAGACCGCGCGCGGTGGCGATGATCTGGTCCCAGCTCCAGCCGTCGTATTGGCTGCCGCCGCGCAAGGCGTCGGCGAACGCCGCGACCGAAGCGGCCATGCGCATCGGCTCGCTCGCCACCAGGCGCAGGCTCGAACGCCGGATCGGGGTTTCGATCAACTGGCTGCGCTCCTCGCCGGGACGCTTGTAGCGCAGCTTGAGGTTGGCGATTTCGCCGCCGGCCTGCGCCACCGGCGTGCTGTCGGCATAGCGCAAGGCCGGCAGTCGCATCGCGGTCGAGCCGACCGGGGTCAGTTCGTACAGCGCGGTGACCTCGTGCCCGGCGCCGATGTCGCCGGCGTCGACCTTGTCGTTGGCGAAATCCTCGCGCTTGAGCAGGCGGTTTTCGTAGCCGATCAGGCGGTACTCGGCGATCAGCGCCGGGTTGAATTCGATCTGGATCTTGACGTCGCGGGCGATGGTCATCAGGGTCGAGCCCATTTCCTCGACCAGCACCTTGCGCGCTTCCTGCAGGGTGTCGATGTAGGCATGGTTGCCGTCGCCGACGTCGGCGAGCTTTTCCGCCAGCGCGTCGTTGTAGTTGCCGCGGCCGAAGCCGAGCGTGGTCAGGGCGATGCCGCTCTTGCGCTGGTCGGCGACCAGGGTTTCCAGGGCGTTGTCGTCGACCGTGCCGACGTTGAAATCGCCGTCGGTGGCGAGGATCACCCGGTTGACGCCGTTGGCGAGGTAGGCCTGCTTGGCCATCGCATAGGCCAGGCGGATGCCGTCGCCGCCGTTGGTGCTGCCGCCGGCCTCGAGGCGGTCGAGCGCGGCCAGGATTTCGTCCTGGCGGTCGCCCGGCGTCGGCGGCAGCACCAGCCCGGCCGAGCCGGCGTAGACCACGATCGAGATGCGGTCCTGCGCGCGCAACCGCTTGGCCAGCATCGAGAACGAACTTTTCAGCAGCGGCAGTTTGTCGGGCGAATTCATCGAGCCGGAGGTGTCGATCAGGAACACCAGGTTGGCCGGCGGCAAGGTCTTCTTGGGCACGTCGAAGCCCTTGATGCCGATCATCAGCAGTTGGCGCTGCGCATTCCACGGCGCCGGCGCGAGTTCGGTGCTCACCCGGAACGGCGTCGCCAGCGAGGCCGGCGCGGCGTGGCCGTAATCGAAGTAGTTGATGAACTCTTCCGCGCGCACCGCATCGGCGGGCGGCCGCTGGCCGTCGCCGAGCATGCGCCGGATATTGGCATAGCTGCCGGTGTCGACGTCGATCGAGAACGTCGACAGCGGTTGCTCGCGGGTCCGCTGCACCGGGTTGTCGTCGCGCTCGGCGTATTTTTCCGTATCGACGCTGGCCTGGTGCATCGGCGGCGCCGGGGGCGCCGGCGGCGCGAGCAACGCCGGGGCCGTCGGAGCCGACAGGTTGTGCCTGGTCAGGCGCGGCGCCGATCCGATCCGGCTGCCGCTGACCTGGATGCGGTCGAGGGTGGTGCGCTGCGCGGCAGTGTTGCCGCTCGGCATCGCCTTGGCTTCCACGAACGCCCGTTCGCGCGACTGCACGGTTGCGCCGTGGGCGCGGACATCGCCACGCACGGGTTTGGCGGCTTCGGCGAGCGGCGCCGGCGACACGGCGGGAGCGGGCGCCGGGGATGCGGCGGCATCGGTCGCGGCGGCGGTTCCGTCGCGAGTACCGGCTTCGGCGAGGTAGGCGTCGCCTTCGGCCTTGTCGCGCGACTGGGCCAGCTCGCCGGGGGCCTGGCAACCGGCGATGGAGAATGCCAGCGCGGTCAGCAAGGCCGCGCTGAGGGGACGCAGGGTGTGGATGGTACGGAGATTGGACGACGGCTGCGGCGCGGCTTGGACGTGCATGGCGGCTTCCCTGGTGTGTGGACCTGGAGAAGCAAACGCGCCATCGGCGGCCACGGGGTTGAGCCGGCGAAAATTTCTTCGGGAGGGCGGTGCTTGGCGCTCGACCTGGCTCGGCCCGAACGCAAGGCTCGGGCGTTGTCGGACGGGTTGAGTCGGCCCCGGCCGCCAGGCGGGAAGGGCCTGGCTTCAGGGAGATCCAGGGTTACATCGCTTCGGTTGCATCGCGGATCACCAACAGCCGCTGTTCGCTCATGTCCTCGATCGCGTAGCGCACGCCTTCGCGGCCGAGGCCGGAATCCTTGACGCCGCCATAGGGCATGTTGTCGACGCGGAAGCTCGGCACGTCGCCGACGATGACGCCGCCGACGTCGAGCCGGTCCCAGGCCCTCATCGCATGGTCGAGCCGGCCGGTGAACACGCCCGCCTGCAGGCCGAAATCGCTGTCGTTGACGGTCGCCAGGACCTTGTCGAAATCGTCGAAGGGTTCGATCAAGGCGACCGGGCCGAACACCTCCTTGCGGTACAGGTCGGAATCGCGCGGCACCTTTTCCAGCAGAGTGGCCGGGATCATGTTGCCGTCGCGCGCTCCGGCGACGATGCGCTTGGCGCCGCCCTTGACCGCGGCGTCGATCCACGACTCGATGCGCTTGGCGGCATCGACGTCGACCACCGGGCCGATGAAAGTCGCCTCGTCGCGCGGGTCGCCCATGCGCAAGGCGGCGATCGCGGCCTTGAGCTTCTTGCGCAGCTTGTCGTAGATGTCGGCATGCGCGTAGATGCGCTGCACGCTGATGCAGCTCTGGCCGCTCTGGTAATACGCGCCGAACACCAGTCGCTCGACCACGTGATCCAGGCTCGCGCCCGGGTCGGCGTCGACGATGCACGCGGCGTTGCCGCCGAGTTCGAGGGTGACCTTCTTCTTGCCAGAACGCGCCTTGAGGTCCCAACCGATCAGGCCGCCGGTGAAGCTCAGCAGCTTGATGCGCTCGTCCTCGACCAGCAGCGATGCGTCCTCGTTCGAACAGCACAGCACCGAGAACGCGCCTTCGGGCAGGTCGGTCTCGGCCAACACCTCGGCGATGATCAGCGCGCCGACCGGAGTCTTGATCGCCGGCTTGAGCACGAAGGGACAGCCGGCGGCGATCGCCGGGGCGACCTTGTGCGCGACCAGGTTGAGCGGGAAGTTGAACGGGGTGATGAAGCTGCACGGCCCGATCGGGACGCGCTTGACCATGCCGCGATAGCCGCGGGTGCGTTCGGAGATCTGCAGCTCGATAAGCTCGCCGGCGCCGCGGGTAGCCTCGCCGGCGGCGATGCGGAAGGTATCGATCAGGCGGGTGACCTCGCCGCGGGCGTCGCGGATCGGTTTGCCGGCCTCGATGCACAGCGCCAGCGCGAGTTCATCGAAGCGCTCGCCGAAGCGGCGTACGCAATGCTCGAGCACGTCGCGGCGGCGGTCCGGGGTGAACTCGGCCATCGTTTCGCGCGCCTTGTGCGCGGCGACGATCGCCTTGCGCACCGCCACCGCATCGGCCATCGCGACCCGGGTCGCGCGCTTGCCGCTGTACTTGTCGAGCACCTCGAGCGCGGTATTGGCCGCGACCGGGCGGTTGGCCAGGTAGTAGGGATAGCTGGGCTTGAGCCCCTTGCCCGGCTTCGCGGGCTTGGCGGCTTTGCCGCGCTCGGACGGTTTCGGCGATCGGGCCATGGCGTGCTCCTGGTTCGTGTTGGATGGCTGCGCCGGGTCACTGCACGGCGGCGGCAAGGCGCGGAATGTCTTCGTTTAGGATACGGTCGTCGTCGCGGTAATCGATCGGCACTTCGATCAGGTCGATGCCCGGCGTGTCGAGGGCCTGCCGCAGCAGCGGACCGAACGCATCGCTGGATTCGGGGCGGTGGCCGCGCGCGCCGTAACTGCGGGCGTAGGCGACGAAGTCGGGATTGCCGAGGTCCATGCCGTAGCTCGGATAGCGTTCGTGGGCCTGTTTCCACTTGATCATGCCGTAAGCGTCGTCGCGCAGCACCAGCACGGTGATGTCCAGCCCCAGCCGCACCGCGGTTTCGAGTTCCTGCGAATTCATCATGAAACCGCCGTCGCCGCAGACCGCGACGACCTTGCGGTCCGGGCAGACGATGCGTGCGGCGATCGCCGACGGCAGGCCCGCGCCCATCGTCGCCAGGGCGTTGTCGAGCAATAAAGTGTTGGGCTCGGCGCAGCGGTAATTGCGCGCGAACCACAGCTTGTACAGGCCGTTGTCGAGGCAGACCACGTCGCGCGGCGACAAGGCCGCGCGCAGTTCCGCGACCAGGCGCTGCGGCGCCAGCGGGAAGCGGTCGTCGTCGCTGCGTTCGAGCAGTTGCGCCGACAGGGCGCTGCGCACACGGTCGAAGAACGAGAAGTCCCAATGCGCCTGCGGCCGCAGCGCTTCCGACAGGCGCCAGACCGAGTGGGCGATGTCGCCGACCACTTCGATCTGCGGGAAGTACACCGCATCGACCTCGGCGCTGGCGTAGTTGACGTGGATCACCGTGCGCCGGCCTTCGCGCATGAAGAACGGCGGCTTCTCGATGACGTCGTGGCCGATGTTGACGATGCAGTCGGCGGCGTCGATGGCGCGATGGACGAAGTCGTGGTCCGACAGCGCGGCGTTGCCGAGCCACAGAGGGCCGTTCTCGTCGAGCACGCCCTTGCCCATCTGGGTGGTGAAGTAGGGGATGCCGAGCTGTGCGACGAAAGCGTGCAGGGTCTTGGCGGTGGTCTTGCGGTTGGCGCCGGCGCCGATCATCAGGATCGGATGGCGAGCCTGGGCGATGGCCTCGGCGGCGCGTTCGATGGCCTTGTCCTCGGCCACCGGGCGGCGCGAGAACGAAGCCGGTATCAGCCGGGCCTGGGTCGGATCGCCGGCGATGTCCTGCGGCAGCTCCAGGTGCACCGCGCCCGGGCGTTCCTCCTCGGCGCGCCGGAACGCCTCGCGCACCCGCGCCGGGATGCTGTCGGCGGCGACGATCTGGCGGGTGTACTTGGTCAGCGGGCGCATCGTGTCGACCACGTCGACGATCTGGAAATGCCCCTGCTTGCTGGTCTTGATCGGCTTCTGGCCGGTGATCATCAGCATCGGCATGGCACCGAGCTGGGCGTAGGCGGCGGCCGTGACCAGGTTGGTCGCGCCCGGCCCCAGGGTGGACAGGCAAACCCCGGCCTTGCCGGTGAGCCGGCCGTAGGTCGCGGCCATGAAGCCGGCGGCCTGCTCGTGGCGGGTCAGGACCAGCTGAATGGTCGAGGTGCGCAACGATTCGAGCAGGTCGAGATTTTCCTCGCCGGGGATGCCGAACACGTATTCGACGCCTTCGGCCTCGAGCGCGGCGACGAACAGATCGGACGCCTTGGTCATGCGGAGCTCCGTATCGGGCGGCGGGGCCCGAGCCCTGCGATGGTGGCGCAAATGGCGTTAGCGGCGGGCGACGACGGGGGCGCGCGGGCGGAACAGTGCATCGCGTGGCGGATCGGGGAGCAAGTGGCACCGGTGCAGCGGCCTGATTCGACCGACCCTGCAGGAGCTGCGTGAGCCGCGACCGCGCCAGTTCGTAGCCGGCGTCGGCCACAACGCGTTTACTAGATGCCGATGCTGCCGCTTCCGTCGTCCTTGTGCGCAGCTTCGCCCTAGCGAAGGCAATCGAATACCCGGAGGGCGGCCCGCAGGGATGCGGGCCGTTTTTCATCGGGGCAGGGAGGTCCCGTATGAAAAATGCCTGCGCAAGCACCGTTCGTGCGGGCCTGTAATTCAAAACAAAGCACTTTTCTTTGGTAGCTTTCTTTTGTTGCTTCAGACAATAGAAAGTAACCCGCCGCCACTTTAGTGGCGGAAGCTTTGGATTTGATCTTGATCTGCATCTTTCTGATCGAGACTTCGCAAGACCGCAACAGCGCGGTCGCGGCTTGCGCCGCTCCTACCCTGGCGAAGGCACGCCGCTTCTACGAATGCCGACGGCCTCATGGCTTCTGCGCGTTCCGTGGTCGCGACTCACGCCGCTCCTACAGGGGCAGGTTCGCGCACAAACCGATGCGGTGGCTCCACAGGGTAGGAGCGGCGCAAGCCGCGACCGCCATCCGTCAGAACGCCAAGATCCGCACGCAGGCCGAGAATCGTTGCGCAGGCGCAGGCGCAGGCGCCGTCGCTACCCGCGCTCGCCGTCGCCGCCCGCCGGTGCTTCCACGACCAAGCGCAATTGCCCGTCGCTGACCCGCGCGTTGAGGCGGTCGCCTGGGGCGGCGTCGAGCACGCTGCGTACGACGCGGCCGTCTTCGTGTTGGACGATGGCGTAGCCGCGAGCTACGGTGGCCAGCGGGCTGCAGGCTTCCAGCGAGCGGGCCAGGCCGCGCAGGCGCAGGGCATCGCTGCGCAAGCGCCGGACGATCGCGGCCTGCGGGCGATGGGCGAGGGCGTTCAGGCGCTCGCGCAATCCGGCGATGCGCCGCTGGGGCTGATGCGCGCGCAGCACCGCGTCGGCATGGCGCAGGCGCGCGCGCTCGCGTTCGAGCTGGCGGCGCCAGGCCTGTCGCAGGCGGCGCAGCGCATCCTGCTGGCGACCGCGCAGGACCGCCAATCGCGCTTGCGGGCGCAGTGCGTTCAGCCGCAGGCCGGCGCGATCGGCACGCTGCATCGCCTGGCGCAGGCGCTGCAGCTGAAGATTGCGCAAACGCGCTTCCAGCACGCGCAGGCGATGCAGCAGGTCCTCGCGTTGCGGCACCAGCAGCTCGGCGGCGACCGAAGGCGTCGGTGCGCGCACGTCGGCGGCGAAGTCGGCGAGGCTGAAATCGGTCTCGTGGCCGATCGCCGAGACGATCGGCACATCGGAGGCGGCGATCGTGCGTGCCAAGCGTTCGTCGTTGAAGGCCCACAGGTCCTCCAGCGAGCCGCCGCCGCGGGCCAGCACGATCACGTCGTAGCGTTGCGAGGCCAGGGCCCGTTGCAGCATGGAGACGATCTGCGCCGCCGCAGCGTCGCCCTGCACCGGCACCGGCAACACCTCGGCCTCGACCAGCGGGAAGCGCCGCGCCAGCACGCTGAGCACGTCGCGCACCGCGGCGCCGCTCGGCGAGGTGATCACCGCGATGCGGGTGGGGAAACGCGGCAGCTCGCGCTTGCGTTCGCTGTCGAACAGGCCTTCGGCGCCGAGCCGCGCCTTGAGCTCCTCGAAAGCGCGCCGCAGCGCGCCTTCGCCGGCCTCTTCCATGTGATCGAGCACCAGCTGGTAGTCGCCGCGCGCCTCGTACAGGGTCAGCCGGCCGCGCGCCAACACCCGCAGGCCTTCGCGCGGGACGAATTTCAGCCAGCTGCTCTTGGGCTTGAACATCGCGCAGCGGACCTGGGCGCGCGCGTCCTTCAGGGTCATGTACAGATGCCCGGACGAGGGTCGCGACAAATTGCCGAGTTCGCCTTCGACCCAAATCAGCGGAAAGGTGTCCTCGAGCAGATTGCGCGCCAGCGTATTGAGCTGGCTCGGGGTGAGGACGTGATCGGGGTCGCTGGGGGGCATGAGGCGGGCAGGAGGCACGGCTGACAGGAGGGGCGAGGGCGCGGCGCTGCAGGAGCGCCAACCGTCGCAGGCGCCGATAGTATCGCGATGGGCGGCCCCGGTCTCGGCGCCGCAGCGCGGCTCGGAGCTGCACGCCGGGCCGTTCATCGTTCCGCGCTTCACCTGCGCGACACGTAAGCCCGGCCCTCGGCGCTACAATGGCGGGCATGAATTCAGACCTCGTCCTGCCCTGCGCTCATTCCGGTTTTGGCCCCCTCCCGCGCCGCCTGACCCGTACGGTCAAGGTCGGCGGCGTCGAAGTCGGCGGCGGCGCCCCGGTGGTGGTGCAGTCGATGACCAACACCGACACCGCCGATGTCGCCTCGACCACCAAGCAGGTCGCCGAGCTGTGGCGCGCGGGCTCGGAAATGGTGCGGGTGACCGTCAACACCGCCGAGGCGGCGGCGGCGGTGCCGCGCATCGTCGACAAGCTGGCGATGATGGGGATCGAGGTGCCGATCATCGGCGACTTCCACTACAACGGCCATCAGCTGATGACCGCCGAGCCGGCCTGCGCCGAGGCCCTGGCCAAGTACCGCATCAATCCCGGCAACGTCGGTTTCGGCAAGAAGAAAGACAGCCAGTTCGCCACCCTGATCGAACTGGCGATCAAGCACGGCAAGCCGGTGCGCATCGGCGCCAACTGGGGTTCGCTCGACCAAGCCCTGGCGGCCAAGCTGATGGACGAAAACCACGAGCGCGCCGAACCCTGGGACGCGGGCCGCGTGCTGCGCGAGGCCCTGATCCGTTCGGCGCTGGACTCGGCCGCGCGCGCGGTCGAACTCGGCCTGCCGTCCGAACGCATCGTCCTCAGCGCCAAGGTCAGCGGCGTGCAGGAATTGATCGCGGTGTATCGCGAACTCGCCAACCGCAGCAACCACGCCCTGCACCTGGGCCTGACCGAAGCCGGCATCGGCAGCAAGGGCATCGTCGCTTCCAGCGCCGCGCTCGGCGTGCTGTTGCAGGAAGGCATCGGCGACACCATCCGCATTTCGCTGACCCCGGAGCCGGGCCAGGCCCGCAGCAACGAAGTCATCGTCGCCCAGGAACTGCTGCAGACCATGGGCCTGCGCGCGTTCACCCCGATGGTGACCGCCTGCCCGGGGTGCGGCCGGACGACCAGTACCTTCTTCCAGGAACTCGCGCAGAAGGTGCAGGAACACGTGCGCGCCAAGATGCCGGAATGGAAGATCACCCACCCGGGCGCGGAAAACCTGACCCTCGCGGTAATGGGCTGCATCGTCAACGGCCCGGGCGAATCGCGCCACGCCAACATCGGCATTTCCCTGCCGGGCACGGGCGAGGCGCCGTCGGCGCCGGTGTTCGAGGACGGCCAGAAGACCGTGACCCTGCGCGGCGAGAACATCGCCACGGAGTTCGTCGCCCTGATCGACCATTACGTCGAGCGCAACTATGGCGCCCGTTCCCCAGGCGCCTGACGATCCGGCCGTCGTCCCCTGCCGGGGCGACGGCACCCTGCAGCAGGAAGCGCGCTTCGGCGTCGCCTTGCTGCGCCGCCATGGCTGGCTGCTGCTGTTGGTCTTCGTCGGCCTGCTGACGCCCCTGTGGGGTTTCGCCGAGCTGGCCGACGAGATCCACGAGCAAGAAGCGATCGTCTTCGACGTGCCGGTTCTCGAATACGCCCATGGCTTGGCGCGCGAAGGCTACGACAAGTTTTTCGTATTGATTTCGCGGATCGGCTATCTGCACGGGGTGGTGCCGTTCGACATCGCCCTGGTCGTCGCGCTGATCGCGCGCCGGCGCTTCCGCGAAGGCAGCTTCGCCGCGCTCGCTCTCGGCGGCTCGGCCCTGCTCAACATCGCCGCCAAGCAGTTCTTCGCCCGCGAGCGGCCGTCGCTGTGGGAGTCGATCGCGCCGGAGCACAATTACAGTTTTCCCAGCGGCCACGCGATGGGCTCGATGACCCTCGCGGCGACCCTGATCCTGCTGAGCTGGAACACCCGATGGCGCTGGCCGGTGCTGGCGCTCATGGCCGCCTTCGTGCCCCTGGTCGGTTTCTCGCGCCTCTACCTCGGCGTGCATTTCCCCTCCGACATCCTCGCCGGCTGGGCGGTCGCCACCGCCTGGGTGGTCGCGGTGTACTTGATCGTCTATCGCGGCGGGCAGTTGCGGCCGTGGACGCTCAAGCGCGCCTGATACGAGCCCCGCGCCACGTTCCGGCGCCGGCCTGAGCGTCCCGCTCCGGCTCGATTCCCGACAATCGCCCGGCGATTTCGCTCTCGACAGTCCGACCGGCATCGCACGGATCGTCGTCGATGGCTTCACGACCGGCAAGCTGGAGAACGCGACGAACCTGGATTGGTCGGGACGTCAACGGCAACCCCGAGCGCTCGACACCGCCGGCCTGGTTGCGGACAGTGAGGTGGGATACGTCTGCGTAGCTAGCAACGATGCCTCGATGCCCAAAGCGGCCTTGCGCGTCGCCTCGACCGCTAAGCCTGGCCGCGACGCTTTCGGTGCGGCGTTCGGTCCAGGCACTCGACGATCCGCTCGGCCGGACCCGCGAAGGTCGACCCGGCAGCGCCGGCGCCGCTCGCACCAGCGCCGCCGCCCGATCGCGGCGGTGTACCGGATGGGCCGCGCAGGCCGTTGCGCCCGGCGCGGACTCCTACCCGGTCGGAAGTCGGAAAGCAAGGGCTTCGGCGGCCAGTGCGTGGCCGGTTTCGCCAACACTGGCAAAATTGTCCCGCAAACAAATAAAGTGTGACACGGGTGGGGGGATGCCAATCCGCCTGCGTTGTGACTTCAGGGGGAAGGAGCAACGCAGCACCTGGGCCGTGTCCATGCCGGCGCCGCGACAGATCCACCTTCCCCCTACACGAGTGCGCAATGCCGGCCGCGTTGGCCAGGCATTGCGCTTAGCGCATGCGTCAGCAAAGAGGGGCTAGGGGAATGCGGAAAGTGATGAAGAGAACTTCCATTGCAGCGGCGATCGCCGCGGTCGCCGCCGTCGCGGGGGCTAGCGCGCTGATGTCCGGCCGCGATGCCGGCCCGAGCGGGCCGATCGGCGGCGCACCAGCGCCATCGTTGCCCAGCGAGGCCGCGCTGGAAGGCTATCAGCGCTACATCGTGGTTTACCGCGAAGCGCCGTTGGGCAGCTACAAGGGCGAACTGCGCGGTCTGCCGGCGCCCAAGCGCCTGCCGAGCACGGTCGCCGGCAATGGACGCATCGACGTTCAAAGCGCGGCGGCGCGCAGCTACGTGCAGCATCTGGGGGATGTCCAGGCCCAGCACGAGCAGCGCATCCGCGGTTTGCTCGGCCGCAGCCCGCGCATCGATTTCCGCATGCGCCACGCCCTCAACGGCATGGTCGCCCAGCTCACCCCGCGCGAGGCCGATCGCCTCGCCCAACTGGACGAAGTGCGCTTCGTCGAGCCGTACAAGGAATACGAGCAGGCCACCGACGTCGGCCCTGCGCTGATCGGCGCGCCGGCGCTGTGGAACGCCGCTCCGACCGGGTTCCGTGGCGAAGGCATGGTGGTCGGCATCATCGACTCGGGCATCAACTTCGGCAGCCCGGCCTTCGCCGCGATCGACGACAGCGGCTACCAGCACGTCAACCCGCTCGGTGCCGGCACCTATCTGGGCAGTTGCGCGCCCGGCGGCGTCGACGAAGGGCGCTGCAACGACAAGCTGATCGGCGGCTACGACTTCGTCTGCAACGCGCCGGGCAACCAGTGCGGCGTGGCCGACATCCGCGAAGAGCCCGGCTTCGGCGACACCAACAGCCACGGCAGCCACGTCGCCTCCACCGCGGCCGGCAACGCCTGGACCGCGAGTTACCGCGGCCACAACATCCGTATTTCCGGTGTCGCGCCGCGCGCCAACATCATCGCTTACGACGCCTGCTACACCCAGATCTCCACCGGCCGCGGCTTGTGCCCGAACACCGCCACGGTGCGTTCGATCGACCAGGCCATCGCCGACGGCGTGGTCGACGTCATCAACTACTCCATCGGCGGCGGTTCCAATCCGTGGAGCGAAGCGACCTCGCTGTCGTTCCTCAACGCCACCGATGCCGGCATCTACGTCGCCGCCGCTGCGGGCAACGACGGTCCGGGGTCGTACAGTTCCGGCCATCTGGAGCCGTGGGTCGCCACCACCGCCGCATCGCAGCACGGCCGCGGCACCTTCGCATGGGTGCTGTCGGTGTCCGGTCCGGGCAGCGTGCCCGACGACCTGCAGGCGATCGAACTGACCGAGGGCAGCGGCGGCACGCCGTTCGCCGTTGCCATTCCGGCCAACACGCCGGTGCGGGTCAGCGCCGGCATCGACACCGCCAACGACGGCTGCGCCGCGTTCCCGGCCAATACCTTCCAGAACTCGATCGCGGTGGTACGTCGCGGCACCTGCAACTTCACCGACAAGGTCGCCAACGCCGCGGCTGCGGGTGCGGTGGCGGTGATCATCGCCAACAACCAGGCGACGGGGCTGACTCCGACGGTGACCGGAGCGACCGTTCCGGCCTTCGTCGCCAGCCAGGCCGACAGCAATCTGCTGCGCGATTTCGCCAACGCCAACGCCAACACCAGCGTCGGCGCCATTCCGTACCCGTCGGTGATCGTCAACAACACGCCCGACCAGCTCGCCGATTTCAGCTCGCGCGGCCCGGCCGGCAGCCTGGACGTGATCAAGCCCGAAATCACCGCGCCGGGCGTCGACATCCTGGCCGTCACCGCCGGCACGTCGATCAGCGGCAGCGAGAACTCGGTCGGCCTGATCAGCGGCACCTCGATGGCTTCGCCGCATCATGCCGGCGCCGCCGCCCTGGTGCGTCAGGCGCGTCCGAGCTGGACCGTGGCCGAGGTCAAGTCGGCGCTGATGATGACCGCCAAGCAGGAAGTGCTGAAGGAGGACGGCGTCACTCAGGCCGATGCGCACGCGATGGGCGCCGGCCGCCTGCAGCTGGACCAGGCGATCCGTGCCGGCCTGGTGCTCAACGAAACCACCGCCAACTACCGTGCGGCCAATCCGGCCGCCGGCGGCGAGGTCTCGGCGTTGAACCTGGCCAGCATGGCCAAGTACAGCTGCGCCACCTCGTGCTCATTCACCCGTACCTTCCGCAACGCGCTGCCGACCCGCCAGACCTGGACCGGCAAGGTGCAGGGCTTGAGCGCGCTGGTCTCGCCGTCGCTGTTCACGCTCAACCCGGGCGAGACCAAGACGGTCAAGATCACCGTCAGCACCAGCTCGCTGGCGCCCAACGGCAACTTCAACTTCGGCAAGCTGGTGCTCACGCCGTCCGGCGGCGACACCAGCCAGCCGCTGTTGCGCCTGCCGATCGCGGTCGCGGTGCAGCCGCCGCGCCTGGACGCCACGCCGTCGACCGCGCTGACCCTGGCTCAGGGCAGCAGCGGCAACGTGACCTTCCGCCTCGGCAACATCGGCGGTTCCAACCTGGATTGGCAGATCGACAACACCGGCAACGGCGGACGCACGCTGGTGGCGCAGTTGCCGAACAACGCCAACGGCCGCCGCTCGACCCGTTTCACCGACGCGGCCACGGTCGGCGCGCGCGCCCAATTGTCGGCGGACGACTTCACCCTCAGCGACGCGACCGGGATCACCCGCATCGTCGCCGACGGTTTCGTCAACGGCGGCAGCCTGGCGACGTCGACCAACATCAACTGGTCGATCTTCCGCGACGTCGGCGGCAACCCCGAAGGCAATCCGGAGTCGACGCCGCAGTTGGCGGTGTGGAGCCACACCTCCGCGGTGAACGGCGCCGGCGTGTCGACCTCGGGCTTCGCCAGCATCAGCCTCAACCTCGCCGCCGCCGGCCAGAACCTCAATCTGCCGGCCGGCCGCTACTGGCTGGTGGTGTCGGTGCGCGCGCCGTTGGCGACCAGCTGGTTCTGGTTCAACGCCACCAGCGGCGACAGCATCTACCGCGGCGCGATCATCAACCCCGACGGCAGCGGTGCCTGGTCGGCGATCGCCGGCGCGCCTGGCCTGGCCTACCAGCTGCAGGGCGCCAACGCCTGCGGCGCCACCTGGATCGGCGCGCCGTCGCGCGCGTTCGGCCGCCTCGCGGTCGGCGCCAGCGTCGACACCCTGGTGCAGATCAGCGCCGCCGGCCTGACGCCTGGCAACTACTCCGGCTATGTCTGCGTGGCCAGCAACGATCCGCTGCGTCCCAAGGCGGCGCTGCGGGTGGCCCTGACGGTCACGCCCTCGCCGTAACGCTCCGGGTGCCGGGCCCCCTACGGGTCCGGCACTTCGAAACCCGGCGCGGCCGCCTGCGCGGTCCGCGTCGATGGCTCTTTCCGCCGTCGCGCCGATGCACGGATCCGCGGCGGCGCACGACATCCTACTGGGGGACAGTTTGAACATTTCGCACAAGACTCTTCTCGCCGCCGCTCTGTCGCTGGCCTGCACAACCGTCTGGGCCGGCGAGCCCTGCGTGCTCGACGACGGCTTCGGCGGCACCACCACCGGGGGCGCCACCGCCAACGGCGGCAGCGCCATCGCTTGCGGTCAGGGCGCCAGCGCCGACGGCGACTTCGCCGTGGCTACCGGTGCGGGCGCCACCGCCAGTGCGATCGGCGCGGTCGCGATCGGCGCGGGCACCACCGCCGCGGGCGACCAGAGCACCGCAGTGGGCACCGGCGCGACCGCTTCGGCCGCCAACAGCAGCGCGATCGGCGACAGCGCCACCGCGGCCGGCGAGTTTTCCACCGCGAGCGGTTCGGCCAGCACGGCCGGCGGACGTTTCTCCACCGCCAGCGGCGCCGGCAGTTCGGCCAGCGTCGACAACGCCACCGCGTTGGGCGCCAACAGCTCGGCGTCGGCCGTCGGCTCGGTCGCGCTCGGCAGCGACTCCATCGCCGACCGCGCCAACACCGTCTCCTTCGGCGCGGCCGGCAGCGAGCGCCAGTTGGTCAACGTCGCCGCCGCCACCCAGGACACCGATGCGGTCAACCTGTCGCAGCTCAACACCCTCAGCGGCGCGTTCGGCGGCGGCGCCAGCTTCGCCGGCGGCGTGTTCACCCCGCCGACCTACGTGATTCAAGGCGGCAACTACAACGACGTCGGCGCGGCGTTCTCCGCGGTCGACGGCCGGCTGACCGATCTTTACACGCGGGTCGGCGCCGGCGTGGCTTCGTCGGTAACCTACGACGATGCCTCGAAGGCCCAGGTCACCCTGCAGGGCGGCGGCGGTACGCGCGTTTCCAACGTCGCCGCCGGCACCGCGCCGACCGATGCGGCCAACGTCGCCCAGGTGCAGGCCGGCGATGCGCAGACGCTCGCGAGTGCGAACGCACGCGCCGACGCCGGCGATGCGCAGACCCTGCGCAGCGCCAACACCTACACGGACGCGCGCATGAACCAGATGCTGGCGGCTCCGACCGCGGCGATCAACGAGCTGCGCGACGACATGAACTGGCGTTTCAACAAGCAGGACGAACGCATCGACAAGATCGGCGCGATGACCTCGGCGATGGTGCAGATGTCGGCCAGCGCGGCCGGCCTGCGCACCCAGAACCGCATCGCCGTCGGCGCGGGTTTCCAGGGTGGCGAGCAGGCCCTGTCGATCGGCTACCAGCGCGCGATCAGCGATCGCGCGACGGTCACCGTCGGCGGCGCGTTCAGCGACTCGGAAAGCTCGGCGGGCGTGGGCGTCGGCTTCGGCTGGTAAGCCGGTCGGGCGGCGACGGCTGCGGCGAAGCCGCACGCGTCGCCGCGACGCTGGCTGCGACGCGCGACAAGCGCCGTGATCTGCGGCGATGCAACAAAACGACGGCGTCCCGCGGGGCGCCGTCTTCGTTTGCGGTGTCATCGCGGCAGGCGACAGGGCCGCTCGGTCCCAGCGCGCGCACGGCCTCGCATCCGGATCAAGACGACGCTCGCCGGGCCCCCGGGTTTCAGCGCTGCAACATGCCGAAACGGCATCTGTGGACGCATCGAAACTGTGGTACTCATCACGCCGCGACGTTCGGAGCTCCCGCAGTCTGCCGGCTTGGGAGGGGAGGCTGCGCCTCGTTGCGTTTGCGGTAGTTCCAGCGCTTGGAAGGGCGCTGGGGGCTGCGGGCACGGGGCAGGGGCCGCCGTTCGTCGTCGACGATCTTTACCTTCCTGAATTCGAGCCGCGACATGCCTGAGGGGGCAGACGTGGGGCGGTTTCTTCGCGAACGGACGAGGAGATCTCTCATGCCAACTGCACTGAACCGATTGACGGTCGCCATCAGCCTGGTCGGGCTGGCGGCGCTCGCGGGAGCCGCGATCCGCGGCCTCTCGAACGACCGCCCGGCCGATGCGGGCGCGATCGGCGGCGCGCCATCGCCGAACCGGGTCCATAGCGGCCTGGAAACCCAGACCAGCCGTTACATCGTGCTGTACAAGGAAGCGCCGCTCAGCACCTACCACGGCGAAGTCGCGGGCCTGCCCGCGCCGCAACGCCTGGCCGGCGCGCAGAACGCGAACAGCGCCGCGGCCAAGAGCGCGGGCGGCGCCAATCGCATCGACGTGCACAGCGCGCAAGCACGCAGCTACGTGCGCCATCTCGACACCGTACAGCGCGATCACGAGCGCGGCATCAGTTCCCTGATCGGCCGTCCGCTCGCGATCGAGCGCCGCATGCACCACGCCGTCAACGGCGTGGTGACCCGCATGACCCAGAACGAAGCCGCGCGCATCGCCAAGCTGCCCGGCGTCGAACTGGTCGAGGAATACCGCGAGTATCCGCTGGCGACCGACGTCGGTCCGCAGCTGATCGGCGCGCCTGCCTTGTGGAACGCCAGCCCGACCCCGTTCCGCGGCGAAGGCGTGGTGGTCGGTGTGCTCGACACCGGCATCAACTTCGGCAGCCCGGCGTTCGCCGCGATCGACGACACCGGCTATCAGCACATCAATCCCAACGGCAGCGGCAACTACCTCGGCACCTGCGCCCCCGGCGGCGTCGACGAGGGCCGCTGCAACGACAAGCTGATCGGCGGGTACGACTTCGTCTGCGGACCGCCCGGCAACACCTGCGGCGTTCCGGGCCTGCGCGAAGAGCCCGGCTTCGGCGACACCAACAGCCACGGCAGCCATACCGCGTCGACCGCGGCCGGCAATGCCTGGACCGCTAATTTCAAGGGCCGCGACATCCGCATTTCCGGCGTCGCCCCGCACGCCAACATCATCGCCTACGACATCTGCTACACGATCATCGCGACCAACCAGGGCCAATGCCCGAACACCTCGGCGGTGGCCGCGGTCGACCAGGCGATCGCCGACGGCGTCGACGTGATCAATTACTCGATCGGCGGCGGCGCCTCGCCCTGGGGCGAAGCGGTGTCGCTGGCCTTCCTCAACGCGGCCGATGCCGGCATCTACATCGCCACCTCGGCCGGCAACAGCGGCCCCGGCCCGAACACGCTCGGCCACCAGGAACCGTGGACCTCGACGACTGCGGCGGCCCAACACGGCCGCGGCACCTTCGCCTATCTGCTGCAGGCGACCGGCCCCGGAGCCGTGCCTCCGGCATTGCAGGCGGTGCAGTTGACCGAAGGCGTGTCCGGGGCGGCGTTCGCTGCTTCGTTGCCGCCGACCACGCCGGTGCGCGTCAGCGCCGGCATCGACACCGCCGCCGACGGTTGCGCCGCGTTCCCGGCGGCCGCGTTCCAGAATGCGATCGCGGTGGTGCGTCGCGGCACCTGCAATTTCACGGTCAAGGTCAACAACGCCGCGGCCGCGGGTGCGGTCGCGGTAGTGATCGCCAACAACCAGCCGGGCGTCACCGCGCCCAGCGTGCCGGGTACGACGATCCCGACCTTCCTCGCCGCGCAGACCGACAGCGACGCCTTGCGCGACTTCGCCGCCGGCAACGGCAATACCACGACCGGTGGGATCAACTTCCCGCCCTCGCCGATTCCGAACACGCCCGACGTGCTGGCGGGTTTCAGCTCGCGCGGGCCGACCGACGGGCTGGATCTGATCAAGCCCGACGTCACCGCGCCCGGCGTCAACGTGCTGGCGGTGATTTCCGGCACCACCCTGACCGGCAGCGAGAACATCGTCGGCCTGCTCAGCGGCACTTCGATGGCCTCGCCGCATCAGGCCGGCGCCGCCGCGCTGTTGCGCCAGGCCAAGCCGGACTGGACCTCGCACGAGATCAAGTCGGCCTTGATGATGACTTCGAAGGAAGAGGTCTTCAAAGAGGACGAAGTCACGCCCGCCGACGCGTTCGCGAAGGGCGCCGGCCGCATCCAGGTCGATCGCGCGCTGCGTTCGGGACTGGTGCTCAACGAGACGACGGCGAACTTCCTGGCGGCCGACCCGGCCACCGGCGGCGATGTCTCCAAGCTCAACCTGGCCAGCCTCGCCAAGCGCGAGTGCTACGGTTCGTGCACCTTCAAGCGCACCTTCCGCCACGCCCAGGGCAAGCCGGAGCTGTGGCTGGCCCAGGTCAAGGGGCTCGACGGCATCGCCTTCCCGCCGGTGTTCCTGTCGGCGCCGGGCCAGAGCACGACGGTGCACGTGATCGTGTTGAGCGCGGGCTTCGCCAAGGACGGGAGCTGGCACTTCGGCCAGCTCGACCTCAAGCCGCTGTTGACCCGCGCATCGCCCGAGCTGCATCTGCCGATCGCGGTCGCAGTGCAGCCGCCGGCGATCGCGCTGAGCCCGGAGCAGGTGTCGTTGAGCCTGAAGGCCGGCAGCCGCGGCTTCGCCGACTTCAGCATCGGCAACACCAGCGGCTCGCCGCTGCAGTTCCAGGTGGACAACACCGGTTCGGCTTCGCGCACCGTGGTCAACGCCAGCAGCGAGGGCGTCGCGAGCGGCTTCCGCAGCACGATCTACACCGATCCGGCCTCGGCCGGCGGCCTGCCGGCGCAGTTCTCCAGCGACGACTTCACCCTGACCGACACCACCCGCCTGTCCAAGCTGTTCTCGGAAGGCTTCGTGTCCAGCGGTGCGTCCCTAGCGAGCACCGCGACCAGCATCAGCTGGAGCGTGTACGCCGACAACGGCGGCAACCCGAGCAGCAATCCGCTCGCCGGCAATGCGGTGTGGAGCTACACCGCGGCGCCGAACGGCGCGGGCGTGACCCTGGACGGCGCCAACATCGCGCTGGACCTGGCCGCCGCCGGGCAGGACGTCGAACTCGCCCCGGGCCGCTACTGGCTGGTGGTCAATGCGCGCAGCAGCTTCGCCAACCGCTGGGTCTGGTACGCCTCCAACAGCGGCGACAGCCAGTTCCGCACGATCGCGCCGAACGCGACCGGTGTCGGCACCTGGCTGGCCGGCGCCGGCTTCGCCGGACTGGCCTACGACATCCAGGGCCTGAGCGCTTGCGGCGCACCGTGGATCGGCGCGCCGACCCGCGCCTTCGGCACCGTGCCGGGGCACGGCGCGATCGCCAATCGCGTGCGCATCAACACCGCCGGCCTCGCGCCGGGCGGACACGTCGGCTACGTCTGCGTGGCCAGCGACGATCCGGTGCGGCCGAAGGTCGCCTTGCGGGTGGCCTTGACCGTCACGCCGTAACGACCCCAGGCTGAAGCGTCATCCAGACCGGGCCCGTTCGCGGGCCCGGTTTTTTGTGTCTCGGATTCGCGTGTAAGCCCCGTGTGGGTCGTACATCGGTCGATAGCAATCGACCGGTGAGTCGGTTTTCTTGCTCTCGGCAACTATGGAGTCCCGACCGCCGAGCGGCGACGGATGTGTCATCTGCACACTCATGTTCAAAAAATTCATCCGCTATGTCCTGCTGTACTCGACCGCTTGCAAAGCACATTTCATACGAAGAAAGATGACGACGGGAAGCAGGTAAGTCGCCCGCATCGAAGGTTTCAGCTGCAACGGCTGACTGCACGGATGAGCCATGAGAACTGCGCGCGGAACCACGCAACGTAGCCGTAGGCTGCGGAGCGTCATCGCCTGGATGGCGTTCTTCCGTCTGGCCTTGGCGCTGGGTTCGGTGCGAGGCGAAGAATCCCGAACATGCGTTGCCGAGACACGTCGGTAGGGTTGCCGGCCACTCGCTCGGAGCAGGGAATCGCAGCGGGCTGTGTAGCGACTCCTCGACGATCGGGCGAGAACCCGCCGATCCATGCGGCCATGCCGCTGCGGTTCGCGCCCGGTATTGCGTTCAATGCGGTGAGCCGAAACTCACCACTCCCGCCATTCCTCGGTGATGTCGTCCTGACCCGAGCCTACGCCGGCGGCTGCGGCGGCTCCGATGATGAGTTCGCACAGGCTTTCGCGCTGGTCGGTCTCGATCAGGCTGTAGCCGCAGCGGGTGTTGAGGGCGTTGAGTGCGAGCACCGCGTCCTTGACCGCGCCGCTGGCGCGGGCGTTATCGCCGGCGGCGCTGGCGACGATGTCGAGGAAACGATCGATGATGCGTTCGCAGTCGTCGATGTCCCGGGCGGTGTAACCCGCGTCGCTGCCGTCTTCCTTGAGCTCTTCCATGTAGCTGCGCATGCCGTCGAGAATCTCGCTCTTGAGTTCGACGTAATCGTTCGTTTCCACTTGCACGTGGCCCTCTCTGTGGCGATGGGTGCGGCCGTTCCAGTCGGTCGCTCGCGGGCCGCCGGCGCGCCCGCAAGGCGTCTCGATTGTAGCGGGCCGACATTGCAGCCAATGCGACAGACAGGAACGCACGCCATCGCGCAACGGCCGTGACGGCGGTCGGCGAAACGGGGTCCGGCGCGTTGCCGCACTTGCGCATGGAACGGTTCCGGGGCAAGGCGGCCGGCCCGGAGTCGCACCCGGACCGGATTCCGTGGCGGCAGGGCCTTGCTAGACTCCGCAGGTCGGAGACCATGACAGGGGATGGGGTTCGACAGTCCGACGCCAGGAATCCGAGTCGTGCAGAAACCCGAGATACCCGCCAACGAAGCCGCCCGCCTGGCGGCGTTGCGCAGCTACGACATCCTCGACACCGCACCGGAAAAGGACTTCGACGATCTGGTCGCGATCGCGGCCGCGATCTGCGATGTGCCCACCGCCCTGGTCAGTCTGATAGACGCCGACCGGCAGTGGTTCAAATCGCGGATCGGCCTGGCCGCGAGCGAGACGCCGCGCGAGCTGGCGTTCTGCGCCCACGCCATCCTCGAGCCGAACCGGACCATGGTGGTGCCGGATACCCACAACGATGCGCGTTTCGCCGACAGCCCCCTGGTGCTCGACGACCCCAACATCCGGTTCTACGCCGGGGCGCCGCTGGTGACGCCGGGCGGCGAGGCGCTGGGCACCCTGTGCGTGATCGACCGCGAGCCGCGCGAGTTGCGCCAGCACCAGTACCTCGCCCTGCAGGCTTTGTCGACCCAGACCTCGCGCCTGCTGGAATTGCGCCGGGTCAGCCGCGCCCTGGCGCGGCAGTTGCAGGAGAGCGACTGGTACGAGCAGCGGCTGCTGCAGTACCAGGCCGAACTCGAAGCCGACAACGCCGACCTCACCGCGTTGACCCGCACCGACCTGCTGACCGGGCTGCCGAACCGGCGCGCATTCGCACTGGCGCTAGAACAGGCACTGGCGCGTCAGCAGGCATTGACGCGGCAACAGGCGCCGGCGAGCTTGCACGTCGCCGTGCTCGACATCGACCACTTCAAGACCATCAACGACATCCACGGCCACCCCGAGGGCGACCGTGTCCTGCTCGCGGTGGCCGACGCCCTACGCCTGTATGCGACCGCGCCGGGCGGGGTGGCGCGTTACGGCGGCGAGGAGTTCCTGATGATGTTCGAGTGCGGCCAGGCGCAAGCGCAGCTGCAGTGCGAATACGTGCGCGAGGCGGTCGCGAACCTGCCGGTGGGTTTGCCGTTGACGATCAGCATCGGCCTGGCCACGCACCGCCCCGGCGAGGACGCGGCGGCGACGTTCGCGCGCGCCGATCAGGCCTTGTACGCGGCCAAGCGCGGCGGCCGCAATCGGGTGGAAGTGGCCGAAGGCGACTAAGCAGTCGCTGCGGGTCGGCCGTGTCGAACGCAGTCGTCGAAGGCCTTAGCGGTAGGCCCGTTCGCGTTCGGCCTGCAGGCGCTGGCGCAGGTATTCGTCCCGGTCGAGGCCGCCGGGAATCGCTTGCATCGCCATGACTTCGGCGACCACGTCGCGTTCGCGTTGTTTGTAGTCCTGGAAGCGCGGGTCCCGTTGTTGTTGCGCTTGCCACCGGGCATTGCGGCGGGCGGCGTCGCCGCGGTAGCGCTGGGCGAGCGCTTCGACCAGCGCCGCCTGTTCGGCCGGGTCGGCGACCGTGGCCTGGATCAGCCCGACCCGCAGCAGCAGGGTCTCGCCGGCGGAGAGTTCACCGGCGTTCTCGTAGACGTCGATCTTTTGCTCGAGCACCTGCGCGCGCTGGCTGCGTGCAGCCGGGCCCAGGCTGCGCGCCTCGCGGAAGAAGCGTTGCGCGTCGCGCTGGAACTGCTGGCGCTGGCGGTAGTTGCGCGCCTGCGGCGTCGCCAGCAGCGCCTGCAACTGCGGCGTCGCGGCGTTGTGTGGGCTGCCGGCGGCCCCGGCCGTATCGGCTTTCGCCTTCGACGGCGGCAGCCAGCCGCCGGTGACCGCCGCGGCCACGGCCACGGCGGTCAGTGCGAGCAGCCACAGGAGGATCGTGCGCATTGCGCCTGGGTCCTTCCGGTTCTCGGGCGGTCAGGCCAGCAACTGGTCGACCAGCCAGTACAGCAGGTTGAACGGCTTGGCCTTGTCGCGGCTGTCGTCCTGCTCGGAGGCGTCGCGCACCTTGCCGTTGCCGTCGAGCACGCTGTCGATGAAGTGCTTCAACTCCAGGCTCTGCTCCTGCACGTCGCCGTTCTTGAAATCGACGATGGTCGTGCAATGGCTTTCGTTCAAGGCGCGATACTGCGGGAAATAGCCGCCGAAGTTGTCCAGGCCGTTGAGCCGCTCGGACAGCCGTTGGGTATCGCCGGCCCACTTGGCGTGGATCAGCGCTTCCTTGGCGGCCTGGTTCGGTGCCGACTGGATGTCGGGGTGGAAACGTTCGTAGGAGTACGAGGAGTAGTTCAAATCCTTCCAGAAGTGGGTCGCGCCGAGTCGGTCGCTGGCGTGTTTGTTGGCGAGCGCGGGGTAGATCGAACCGAGTTCGTCGAGATCGAACTGCGGCAGGCCGCTGGCGAGATAGGCCAGCGGCCCGTTCGGCGCGTCCAGGCCCCAGGCGCCGCGGATATGCGCCATCAGCGGCTGCGACGGATACTGCGCCGGATCGCCGTTGCGCGGGGTCGGGAAGATCGGACCGGAGTCGTCGATCAGGAAGGCGCGGCTCGGCGACAGATCGCGGCGCAGCGGGTCGTAGTTGATCAGGCTGCCGGCGCCGCCGGCGCTGCAGCCGGTGCTGAGCATTTGCGCGGGCCGCGGCAGATTGTCCTTGAGCCAGGCGGTCAGCGCGCGCGAATTGCGCAGGCCGTTGTGGTGCCAGACCAGCGGCGGGGCCTGGCCGCTGGGGTCGTCGTAGACCGCGACCTTGTCGCCGCCGTACAGGTCGCCGGTGCAGTAGGGCACGTAGACCATGTTCCAGCCCTGGGTCTTGACCCCGTCGAAGGGACTGACCCGGGTCACGAACGGACTGACCAGGCTGGCGCCGGGATTGAGCAGCTTCATGTAGTCGTCGGGCACGCCGTTGGGGTTGCGCGCGCCGCGCACGCCGCCCTGGCCCGAGCAACTCGCATAGTCCCAGCAGGCGCCGCCGCCTTCCATGTAGATGATGGTGTTGGTGGTGTCGGGCACGCGGTTGACGAAAATCTTGTACGGCGAACCGTTGCCGCAGACCGCGCCGGTCTCGGCCGGCAACTGCACCGTCTGCCACTGGTAATAGGCGCCGGGGTCGAAGCCGTCGGCGCGAGCGGCATCGCGACTGAGCAGCGGATACTGGCCGCTGCGCTGCACCGGCTGGACTTTGTTGTCGGCCTTGGGCGGCGAGAACAGGTTGCGCAGGGTTTCGAAGAAACCGTAATCGCCTTGCTCGGCATGCGAGGGCAGGCTGGACAAGGCGACGGCGCCGCCCAGAAGGGCGACGGCCACGTGACGGCTCAGTGCCATGATCTCTCTCCTTGGATCGTCATGAAGGGAGGAGCGGGTCGCGTTACCGGCGCGCGCTAGGGCGTGCGCGTGGCCGGTTCCCCTCCGTACTGCCGCGTCTGGATATCGTCCGCCGCACGGCCGCGTCAATCGCGCCGGCGTGCGCCGGACCCGATCCGTGCAGATTGACCGCGAATGCGGCCGCGCCTGTCCGCTAATGCCCGGACCCCGGTCACGGAATGGCCGGACGCGGTGGTCGCCGTCGTGCGCTGCAACACGTGTCGGGTCTGTCCGCAGGTGGAGCGCACGGGCCGGGCGCACAGGGCGGGTGCACGCATTCGGTAACGGCCGGCAGCTTCAAGTTTTTTCGGGAACGGCAGCGGCACCGCCAGGTGCCAGGTGCCGTCCGGCCGGCGCCCATGCACAGGCCGCGAATGCGCGGCGACCTATTCCCCCGGCACCGCTCCCGCCGTCGCGGCGGCCGAGGCCGCGCGCCGCGCCAGCACCGCTTCGCGATGGGCGATGTAGGCGTTGGACGCCAGGATGATCGCCGCGCCGGTCACCGTGTAGGCATCCAGGCTTTCGCCGAACCACAGCCAGCCGGCCAGCGCGACCAGCGGCAGCTGCATGAAGCTGATCGGCGTCAGCGCCGACACTTCGCCGAGCTTGAGCGCATGCGTCCACAGCACTTGCCCGCCGGTGCCGAACACGCCGGCGGCGACGATCCACCACCATACCGTGCCCTGCGGCCATTGCCACACGAACAAGGCCGGGATCAACGACATCGGCACCCAGAACGCATAGGTGTACAGGACGATGGTATTGGCCGAGTCGATGCGCGAAAGCTGCTTGATCTGGATCGAGATCACCCCGCCGAGCACCGCCGCGAGCAGGGCGGCGAGGCTGTCGATGGAGAAATCCGCCGAGCCCGGGCGCACGATCACCAGCACGCCGACGAAGCCGGCCAGCACCGCGAGCCAGCGCCGCGCGCGCACTTGTTCGTGCAGGAACAGCACCGCGGCGATGGTGACGAAGATCGGGGTCGAATAGGTCAGCGAAATCGCCTGCGCCAGCGGCAGGTGGCCGATCGCCCAGAAGCCGGCGAGCATCGAGCAGATACCGATCAGGCAGCGCACGAAATACTTCGGCAGCTGCCGGGTGCGCAGGTCCGCGCGCTGCGCGCCGAGCAACAGCGGCAGCACCGCGAGCAGGCCGAACAGGTTGCGGAAGAAGGCGATCTCGAAGGTATGCAGCGAGTGCGAGGCGAAGCGGATCGCGATGGTCATCACGCCGAACGAGATCGTGCTGGCCAGCATCAGGCTGGCCGCCCGCATCGGATGCGCCGGCGCGGCGTTCACCACGCGGCGCCGATCAGGCGCGGTTCCGGTTCGATCGCGACGCCGTAGCGGGACTGCACCGAGGCGGCGATGCGGCGGGCCAGCTCGAGCAGTTGCGCGCCGCTGGCGCGGCCGTGGTTCACCAGCACCAGGGCATGCGCGGCCGACACGCCGGCGTCGCCGTCGCGGTGGCCCTTCCAGCCGCAGCCGTCGATCAGCCAGGCCGCCGACAGCTTGCGCGTGCCGGCATCGGGGCCGCGGAACGAAGGCATGGAGGGATGCTCCGCCAGCAGGGCGTCGGCCTGCGCGAGCGGCACGATGGGGTTCTTGAAGAAGCTGCCGGCATTGCCGAGCACGGCCGGGTCGGGCAGCTTGCGCCGGCGGATCGCGATCACCGCATCGGCGACCGCCTGCGGCGTCGGCGCGTCGACGCCCATCGCCGCCAGTTCCTCGCCGATGCCGGCGTAGTCGAGCTTGAGCGCGGGCCTGCGCGACAGCGAAAACTCGACCGCGCCGATCAGGTAACGGTCCGGCGCCTGCTTGAACAGGCTGTCGCGATAGGCGAACCCGCATTGTGCATTGTCGAAGCGCAGCCAGCGCCGGGTGGCCGGCTCGAAAGCCTCGACCGCGTGCACGAACTCGCGCACCTCGACCCCATAAGCGCCGATGTTCTGGATCGGCGAGGCGCCGACCGTGCCCGGGATCAGGGCGAGGTTCTCGGGGCCGGCGAACCCTTGCGCCAGCATCTGCATGACGAAGCCGTGCCAGGGCACGCCGGCGTCGGCACGCACGATCGCGCGTTCGCCGTCGTCCTCGACGATGCGCACCCGTCGGCCGCTGAGTTCGAGCACGGCGCCGTCGGGATCGCCGGCGAACAGCAGGTTGCTGCCGCCGCCGAGCACCAGGGCCAGGCCGTCGCGCAATTCTTCGCGGTCGAGCGCCTCGGGCAGGGCCGCGGCGTCGTCGACGCTGACCAGCCACGGCGCGCGCGCGGCGACGCCGAAACTGTTGCGGTCTTGCAGCGAGGCGTCGCGCAGCACGCGCACGCTCGGGTTCATGCGTTCATGCCTGCGGACCGTGCCTGCGGGTGGGGAATCGGTAGATGAGGGCGAGGGTGGATGGCGGCGGGCTCAGATCGTCGGCGGGACGTTGCCGCGGCTGGGCGCTTCCTTGCGGCGCCGGATCGCCTCGACGCACTCGTGGACCAGGGCCGGCCCGCGATAGACCAGCCCCGAATAGCATTGCACCAGGCTCGCGCCGGCGGCCATCTTGGTCACCGCGTCGGCGCCGGACAGAATCCCGCCGACGCCGATCATCGAAATGTTCTCGGGCAGACGCGTGCGCATCTTGCGCAGCACCGTGGTCGACTGGCTCATCAACGGGCGGCCGGACAATCCGCCGGCCTCCTTCGCATACGGGCTGTCTTCGACGCCGTCGCGGCCGACGGTGGTGTTGGTCGCGATCACGCCGTCGACCTGCAGCTCGCCGAGCACGCGGCCGGCGGCCTCGATGTCGTCGTCGGACAGGTCGGGCGCGATCTTGACCAGCATCGGCACGCGCCGGCCTTCGCGCGCGGCGAACTTCTCCTGCGCCTCGCGCAGGCTGCCGACCAGGCGGCGCAGCGACTGCTCTTCCTGCAGTTCGCGCAGGCCGGCGGTGTTCGGCGAGGAGATGTTGACGGTGATGTAGTCGGCCAGCGAGTACACGCGTTCGAGGCAGTAGAGGTAATCGCTCTCCGCGTTCTCGTTCGGCGTGTCCTTGTTCTTGCCGATGTTGATGCCGAGCAGGCCGCGCTTGCGCCGCGCCTTGGCGACGTTGCGTACCAGGACGTCGACGCCGTCGTTGTTGAAGCCCAGGCGGTTGATCACCGCCTGCTGTTCCGGCAGGCGGAACATCCGCGGACGCGGGTTGCCGGCTTGCGGCTTGGGCGTGACGGTGCCGATCTCGATGAAACCGAAGCCCAGCGCGAGCAGGGCGTCGACGTGGGCGCCGTTCTTGTCCAGGCCGGCGGCCAGGCCGACCGGATTGGGGAAACTCAGGCCGAAGACCTTGGTCGGCAGCGGCTTGGGCGGCCGTGCCATGAGTGGATTGAGGCCGCTGCGATAAGCGGTTTCCAGCGCCGTCAGGCCTAGGCCGTGCGCTCGTTCGGCATCCAGTCCGAAGAGAAAGGGTCGGGCAAGGCTGTACACGAGGTCGTCGGGGGCGCTCGGGAACGGGGACGCCGATTATCGCCCAAGCGGGCGGCCCGGGGCGAGCGCGGCGTGGCGCGGTCGGCGGCGGCCGGTGGAACCGGG